>NZ_BMAQ01000033.1 GCF_015472005.1 Insulibacter thermoxylanivorax
TTGAGGCAGGGTTAGCCGGATGAGTTGCCAATAGACAACGAAATCCAAAGCCGCCAAGGGCTAACACTGTAGAATGGGAGATGTCTACGAAACACAAATAATGCCCTTCCAAACTCCTATTGGGAAGCGAAAGGGCTGAAAAGTATGCTTTCTCGTTATATGGAACTTTGTCAACCTTTTGGAACCGCCTAGTGCGGACCCGCATGCTAGGTGGTGTGAGAGGACGGGGGCTAGCCGCTCCCTCCTACTCGATCCCGCAGCAGTATAGCGAGGTTAACCGACGTGTTTGCTCGCTTCTTCAAGCGTGTTGAAACGGATGGTGAAGGTGGTGCCGACGTTCTCTTCTGAACGGACGTCGATCTTCGCCTGATGGCGTTCTATGATGCTGAGGCAGACGGCAAGACCCAATCCTGTACCGCTTGGTTTCGTCGTATAGAAGGGTTCGAAGAGATGATCCAGCTTGTTCTTCGGAATGCCGTGCCCCGTGTCTTGCACTTCTAAGACGGCTGCGTCTTCTTCTTGGATCGTTCGGATGTACAGGGTGCCGGTGCCGTTTGAAGTCATGGATTCCATGCCGTTGCGGGTCAGGTTTAAGATCAGTTGTTTGATCTCCTTGTCGTTCAGCATGAGATCTTGCAGGTTCGGGTCCTTCTCGATGACCAGTTCGATATTGCTGTGGCTGGCCTCCGCCTGAAGCAGCGCTTCGATCTCTTCGATCACCTGGTTGAGATTCATCTTGTCCTTCTGTAAGAAGCGGTTCTGTGACAAGGACAGGAAGTTGCCGATAATCTCATTGGCGCGGTCCAATTCACTGATGACCATCCCCAAGTAAGCCTGCATCTTATCGGGTTCCATCTGCCGTTGCATGAGCTGCATGAAGCCGCGGATCACGGTCAGAGGGTTGCGTACTTCGTGGGCAAAGCTTGCAGCCATCTGGCCGATGACGTGCAGGCGGTCGATGCGGTGCAGCTCGTTGCGCAGCCGCTCGATCTCAGTGATATCCTGGCAGATGCCCAGCGCCCCGGTGATCTTCTGGTTCTCGTCATAGATCGGATAAGCGTAGATTAACAGCACGCGGTCATCGTATTCCAGGGTTCTGGCATTGGTCTGGATCCCGTCCAGCGCCTTCTCGATGCTGAGCTCCACCTCAGGCATCTTCGAGCGTTCGGCCAGCGTGCGGATGTTCATCCCCAGCAAACGGTCCTTCTCCAGTTCAGGATAGTAAAGAGCGTATGTAGCATTGCATGCGGTAATCGTGCCGCGCTCATCGATGGACAGGATGCCGAGGGGCGTCATGTCCATAAGCTGCTTCATCTTGTAGGACTCATTGATATATTTCTGTGCCATGTTGCGCAGGTCGTTGTTCTTGCGGTTGATCCGTTCGAGGATCGGCTTAATGTCCGGGTAGATATGATAGTTGGCTTGATGTTCCTCGTCGATCTGAATCTGATAGCTTAGGATATCGAGCGCTTGCTTAAAGCGGGATGTGAGCGCTCGAATCAGCAGCATCGTCAAGATCCAGACCATGCACACCGCAAGCGAAGAGAGCAGGATGTCCCGATAGTAATGCTTATAGATATCCTGAACATCGATGCTGACGATAAGATATTGTCTCCCATGTTGATTGCTGATCAGATGTGCGGTATGAATTAAATTATCGTCATGCCTTTCCAGGCGCTGCTCACCTGCATCCTCCTGCGCAGCCTCCGCCAGCCAGTTCAGTTGATCTGCGGTGATGGGGACCTGCGGATAAGCGATGAGCTGCCCCGTGTCATGGTTGTAGATGCCGATGTGATATTCTGGGAAGAATTCGGAGATGATGTCGATCATGCGGGGGGATTCTTGGGAAGCGGGATCTTCCAAGATGATCTTCAACTGCTCGACCATATGGTCCACATGGAGGAGATGGTCTCTAAGATCTCCGTCACGATGGTCAATGGCATAATAGATATTAAGCAGGATTAATGGCACGATGATGATGAGGGAGACACTAAGGTATATGGACTTACTGTGTATAAACGACATTTATCGATATCCCCCCACTATCCAAATACACCCATTTGCATTATAACACATCCTGCTTGAATTGCACTTACTAAATATGTAAAAACAGCACACGAGCAGACAGCTCAAATGAGATGGAGCTTCTGCTCGTGTTGTTGTGACAAGCAGATCTGTTATACAACGTTCTCTATGAAAGGAAGGGTCAGCTAAGAATTTGTCGAACAGTGTCGTTATCTGCGAGGTTACCGACAAAAAATTCACCAAAATCCGCATAACGGGCACTGGCCTCATCGTAGCGCATCTCGGTGATCAACTTCTTGAACTGCAGGGCATCGTCAGAGAACAGGGTAACGCCCCACTCCCAATCGTCGAAGCCGATGGATCCCGTGATCACTTGCTTCACCTTGCCGGCATACTTGCGGCCGATATTGCCGTGGCTGCGCATCATCTCGCGGCGCGCTTCCAACGGCAGCATGTACCAATTGTCCTCGCCTTGCCGGCGCTTGTCCATCGGGTAGAAGCAGATATGCTTCGCCTTTGGCAGTTCTGGCTTCAGGCGGCTGATGATGTAGGGATTCTGCAGCGGATCTTCACCGGGTTCATGCACATAATTGCTTAATTCCACGATGGAGACATAGGAATAAGCGGGCATCATCGCCGCAGCGAGCTTTGTTTTGTTGAACTCGGTCTCGATCTGCTGCAGTTCTTCAAGCGTCTCCCGCAGATGCATGAACATCATGTCCGCCTTCTGCCCTACGATGCTGTACACCGCAGTGCTTCCTTCCTTCGCTGCCTCCGTCTTGCGCCACTTCTGTTCGAGGGCGATGTACTCCTCGATGGCTTCAGCCCGTTCTTCTGCGCTGTAGGAGGTCCAAACCTGCCAGTTAATCAAGCGGAAGTCATGCAGGCTATACCATCCTTCCAGGGTTTGAGCGGCTTCCGTCATAACGGATCACATCCTTTACCATATCGTTGTGAAAGTTGTCTATATCATATCTAATATCCCTTCTGCTATCAAATGACAGTTTGTTGACATCGGATTCTTTCATTCGATAAACTGTTGGAGATGAATGACACATCACAGGAGGTAAGCGCTTCATGAATATCTTCCAACTGATCATAGGAATCGTAATCATCGTTGTTTTGTTCTTCGGAATCAGCTTCATCTTAAATATGCTATTAAAAACAACTTATCTGCCGGTTCTTTTCTATATCATCTTCATCCTGGGCTGGTTGGTCTACCACTATGAATCCGGGCCTTGGCTTGCTTACTTGGCCGAATATGGCTGGATCGATCTGCTGTATGCATTGTTCGGGCTGGCGGCGGTGTTCGGCGGCGGGCTGACGATTCAGAAGCTGCGCAAACTCGGGTTCAAAATGTTCTAATCCCTCCATGTTCATGTTCGTGATGCGCGATGGGCACACTAATGCGTACTTTCGATGTACTGGAGTTGAATTCGCATGCCCATCAAGAAGATCAACGGCGTGAATCTGCATTATCACACAACGGGACAAGGGATCCCGATCATCTTCGTCCATCCGCCGCTGCTTACATCCAGCATCTTCAATTATCAAAAAGCTGTGCTGTCTGCCTCATGCCAAGTGATCACCTTCGATATCCGTGGACACGGCCGAAGCGAGGCTTCAGAGGCTCCGTTTAGCTATGCGTTGATCGCCGAGGATATGAAGCAGCTGCTCGACCACCTCGGCATCGAACAAGCCTATATATGCGGTTATTCGGCGGGCGGGGCCCTCGCCCTCGAAGCGATGCTGAATTATCCCGACCGCTGGCTGGGCGGCATCCTGCTGAGCGCGATGTCGGAGGTCAGTGATTGGTGGCTGCAGCTAAGGCTGACGGCTGCGACGGCGCTGATGGATCTAGGACTGAGCCATCTTCTGATGAAGGGAATCAGCTGGGGCAACCAGGATTCCCCTGAGACTTATGAGCAGCTGCTCAAGACGGCTAAGCACGGTGACCCTCGCAGCATCCGGGAGTATTATGCCTTCAGCCATACCTACAGCTGTACCAAACAGCTCCCCCGGATCAAACAGCCGGTGCTGCTGGTCTACGGCCAGAAGGACCGCTCCTTCTATCGATATGCGGAGATCCTCCATCACAGACTTCCCTCCAGCAGCTTGTATATTATGAGAGATGTCGGCCATCAACTGCCGACCAAGGCGGGGGACCGCGTGAACAGCCTGATCCTGCATTGGCTGCAGCTGCAGGCCGAGTCCCGCGGGGAGTGCGGCATAACGACGGATTTCTTAAGGGACATGGAAGTTCCGGCGGCGGTCTTCGGCAATGAATGGAATGACCAAGATCTTGTACACAGCGAGCGGGATCTTTGATACAATAGAATCAACATTTCATGACGAATGGTGTTGAACTATGCGCATCTCGAATATGCTGCATTTTACGGAGAATCATCCCTTCTATACCGGGCGTTTCTTCGCATTAGGCAGTCTGCACTACACGATGTTGCACAGCGTCTATCAACCGATGATCGGCTCGAAGGCGATCAGCCTGTATCATGTCCTATACGAGTTGCTTCCTGCGCATCAGGTCGGCTATTCTCCGATCGAACAGCAAAGGAAGCTGTTTTTGTCCTTGCAATTAGAACCGGGGCTTGAGGGGCGGCGCAAGCTGATCGAGGCGACATCCCGCCTTGAGGCCGTCGGCTTGCTGCAGACGGCGCGGTATTACCAGCAGCAAGAGGATGATTATGTCTACTACTATCATCTGCAGCCGCCGCTGTTGCCGCAGGATTTCTTCGCCAGTCACCATCTGCTCTTCCTGCTTCGGGATACGATCGGCGAGGCGGCCCTGCTGAGGCTGAAGGAGCGTCTCTTAGCCCCGCATCCGCCTTGGATCCATTTGGAAGAGATGGAGGAACTGACTGTTCCGTTCTATGAATTGTTTCGTCTGAGCGTGGAACATCAGGAATCCGAGGCGATAGCCTCGGCATGGGATGAGGTGGCGGTCAGCAGGGTGCGTGCCTTAGAAGCACGGGAGCCGACAGACGAGCTGCGCTTCACACATGCGGAGATTCTGAATCGATTCCCGCGTGCTTCCCGCAACCGACCGTATGTGGAGAAGCTGGACAAGCGGCGGGATCAGCTGGCCTTCATCAACTACACCGCGGTGAAGTACCGCTTGGAGTTGCCGGAACTGTGCCGTCTGCTCGATGAGGAAGGGATCTTCGATGCGTCCGGCGAATTAAACGAAGATCTGTTCACCTATCATGCCTCTTTGGGTTATCTGCAGGGCAATAAACGCCGAGAGGAGCGGGAGGCGAACATCCAGAAGGCCCTCGATCTGCAAACTGCATCCAAACCGGATAAGCCGGATGAGGTTCCTGCCGAAGCCGAGGTGGAACCGATGTATCAATTGGATGTTCCTGAACGATTCGCAGGCAAATGCGACAAAGCCCAGTACAATCAGATGCTGCGCAACGAACCCTACACGAGGATGCTGGAGAGATTCTTCCAAGGCAAACCTTCAACGCACGTCGTTCGCTTGTTCGAACGCATCCATTACAGCTACAAGATGCCCGACGAAGTCATCAATGTGATGATGCACTATATACATACCAATCGATTGTCATGGTCGAAGGCGTTTGTTGAATCGATCTTCACCGATCTATTGGCGAGGGAAGTGCGCGACTTCGAAGGGGCTGTAGAGTATATCCGGGAACGTCTGGAGATCGCGGAGAAAAGCCAGGCCAAAGCATCAGCGGCGAAGAAACGCAGCTCCGGCAACACGCGCAGCCGCAAGCCTGTCCCCGCCATCGTGACGGAGGATGTTCCGGATGATCCGGTGACGGACGAGGAGTATGAGCGGATCTTGCAGAAGGTGCGCCGGATCGAGTCGCAGTTGAAGTAGATTGGGAGCAAGAGAGGAGGGGAAAGGATGGAATCGCTGGGGGAATTGCTGCAGGCTTTGCGCAGATCGCCGTATATGAAGCGGGCGGAAGAGATGAAACGGGAACTCCTCGCTGATCCGCTCGTTGCCGAGCTGCGTGAACGCCATCCGGAGATCGATGATGCGCTGCTCGTCTCCCATATGAATCAGGTGAGTCAATACGTCAAGGAATCCCATCGCTGCAAGAACTGCCCGGGGCTTGACCGCTGTCCGAACGACCTCGCCGGTCATTATACGAAACTCGAAGTGCATAATATCGCTGACAAGACCTATCTCGTGGATACGAAGGTGCCCTGCAAGCTGTGGACGGCGAAGCAGGCTCAGGAGCGCATTCGGAGGCGCATCCGCAGCTTCTATGTCGATGAACAGGTGCTCTCCGGCCGCTATTCTTTGGAGGAGATCCTAAGGGTGGACCGGGAACGGGTGAAGGCGGTGGAGAAAGTTGCCGAATACATCGCCCATGTCCAAGAGCGGGGACTGCCGAACAAGGGGTTGTACCTCTATGGCAAGTTTGGCACCGGCAAGACCTTCCTGATGGGTTATATGCTCTATGAACTGGCTCGCTATGGCTATACCGGCGTGATCATCTATATGCCGGACTTCATGGAAGATCTCAAGTCGATGTTTGCCGAGCCGCAGCAGCTCAAGGATACGATCGAGATGTTAAAAGAAACGGACTTATTGGTATTCGATGATATCGGTTCGGAGAATCTGAATCCTTGGGCGCGCGACCACGTGCTGGGCACGATCCTGAACTACCGCATGAATCGCAAACCGACGTTCTTCACCAGCAACTATGACCTGGACGCCCTTGAGCAGCATTTTAGCTTTACGAATCGCGTCGGGGAAGAACTGCACAAGGGACAGCGCATCATGGATCGGATTCGTCCCTTCGTCGAAGCCGTGCCGGTGAACGGCCGCAACAAGCGCGGCATGACCAGTGAATCGGTGTGAGCAGCTGTCAGCACAGCATGAGCAGTGACCGGCGAATCAGTTTGAGCACAAGACTTAGCAACATGCAAAAAGCTGTCCGTTCGGGCGGGCGAACCCCCGGGGGACAGCTTCATTCCTTGATCAGGCTATACAGCTCTATATGCACAGATGCAGTGTATGCAGCGATGCGGCCGGCTGCGGACAGCTGACCGGATTACATGCTGAAGATCATCGCTAGTGCGGAAACGATGACCACGAAGCCGAACATCGCCATGAACCCGTAAGCAACATCGACAAAATCATTCCGCGGTTCTTCATTGATATGAAGTTCGGGGTTGTAAGGTTGCTCGCTCATGATCAAACCTCCTATAGACCTTCTATGCGAATAGTATACCCAACTGACTGGATGGAGTAAAGCGATTTCTGTGACAAAATGCATAACTTCGCTGAACCGGCGGAGAATAGATGGAGAGGTGTTTAATTTTTAGCTGGAGTTGTGATATACTTGTAACGGCATGGGAAAAATCCTAAGTTACTAAGTAAAAGTAATGCTTCAACGGCAAAGGAGGAAAAACGATGGCGATAGTTGATGTGACGGACCAGTCTTTCAAAAATGAAGTCGAAGGCGCTGGTACAGTATTGGTTGATTTCTGGGCTCCTTGGTGCGGTCCCTGCAAGATGATCGCTCCGGTATTGGAAGAGCTCGATCAAGAGATGGGCGACCAAGTGAAGATCGCGAAGATCAACGTTGATGATAATCCGGACACCACTTCCCGCTTTGGAGTTATGAGCATTCCAACGCTCATCGTCTTCAAGGACGGGCAGCCGGTTGACAAACTCGTCGGCTTCCAGCCGAAAGACGCCCTGAAGAGCGTCCTATCCCGCCATATCTAAGCATATAGACGATAATACAGGCGATTAAGATTGGATACGCTGATTTCCTGCTGACGGGAATCAGCGTGTTTTTGTCTTCAGCTTGTTATATGATGATAAGGAGGGAGGCGGAGAACGATGACTCAGGACTTGATCAGGAAGAAACTTGCCTTGCTGCCGGAGAAACCGGGATGTTACCTGATGAAAAACGCCGCCGGCGAGATCATCTACGTCGGCAAGGCCAAGGTGCTGCGAAACCGGGTTCGTTCTTACTTCACCGGCAGTCATGATACGAAGACGACCCGCTTGGTGCAGGAGATTCGCGATTTTGAATACATCGTCACGGGCAGCAATGTTGAAGCTTTGATCCTGGAGTGCAATCTGATCAAGAAGCATAGTCCGCGTTACAATGTCCTGCTCAAGGATGATAAGTCCTTTCCATATATATGCATTACCAATGAGGAACACCCCCGTCTCATCGTGACGCGCAAAGTGGTGAAGGGAAAAGGGAAGTACTTCGGACCGTATCCGAATGCCTATGCCGCTCAGCAGACGAAGAAACTGCTTGACCGGCTGTATCCGCTGCGCAAGTGCGATACGATCCCGGATCGCGTATGCCTCTATTATCATATGGGTCAGTGCTTAGCCCCCTGTGAGTATCCGGTATCCTCTGATCAATATGAGCAGATGGTGCAGGAGATTACACGCTTCTTGAACGGTCATCAGGATGAGATCCGGCGCGAGCTGGAGGAGAAGATGCATGCGGCAGCGGAGAAACTGGAGTTCGAACGGGCGAAGGAATACCGCGACCTCATCGCGGCCATCGACGCTCTGGCGGAGAAACAGAGCATCACTACAACGGATCTGATCGACCGCGATGTGTTCGGTTATTACGCCGAGAAGGGATGGCTCAGTGTTACGATCCTCTATTACCGCCAGGGCAAGATGATCGGCCGCCATGCCTCGACGCTTCCATACTACGGCGATGAGGAAGAGGATTTCCTCTCCTATGTTGCTCAATATTACAACGAGAATCCGGCCTTGCCGAAGGAGATTCATCTTCCCGTTATCTCGGAGGAGCATGTACACAGCGTACAATCTATAGAGGAATGGCTCGGCGTGAAGCTGAAGATGCCCAAGCGGGGGATCAAGCGGAAGACGGTAGATATGGCGATCGACAACGCCCGCCTCGTCTTAAGCGAGAAATTTCGCCTGCTCGAGCAGGATAAAGAACGCACGGTGATGGCTGCCGAAAATCTCGGACGCTGGCTAGGCCTGGAGAGTGCCAGACGCATCGAAGCCTTCGACAACTCCAATATCCACGGCACGGATGCGGTATCGGCGATGGTCTTGTTCGTCGACGGCAAGCCGGAGCGCAGCGGCTATCGCAAGTACCGCGTGAAGACGGTGCGGGGAGCGGACGACTATGAGACGATGCGCGAGGTGATCCGCCGCCGCTATGTCCGCGTCTTGAAGGAAAATCTGCCGCTGCCCGATGTGATCATCGTAGACGGCGGCAAGGGACAGATCTCAGCGGCCAGCGATGTCTTGGAGAATGAACTCGGACTCTCCATCCCTGTGTGCGGTCTGGTCAAGGACGAGAGGCACCGCACTTCGCAGCTCATGGCCGGCGACCCGCCAGAGATCGTACCGATCCCGCGGGACAGCAAGGAGTTCTATCTGCTGCAGCGCATCCAGGAGGAGGTGCATCGCTTCGCGATTTCCTTCCACCGCCAAGTACGAGCGAAGTCCCTGGTCGCTTCCCAGCTGGACGGCATCCCGGGGGTCGGCGAGAAGAGGCGCAAAGCTCTGCTCAAGCACTTCGGTTCGGTGAAAAAAATAAAAGAAGCGAGCATCGAAGATTTTCGCCCGCTTCGCATCGGAGAGAAGTTAGCACAGCGGATCCTCGAGGCGCTTAACGCTAACGAGGAGGCAGATCAAGCGGCGCATAAGCAGGGGACGAACGCTGACTCATAGGCGGCCGACGTGCAAGCAGCCAGCCGATGACGGCCGGCAGCGCGATATACACGCAGGCGGCGATGAGCCCGCCGATCCCCAGGCCGGCAATATCGAGACCCATGAGGACGCTGTCGGCAACGGCATGGGCGAAGACAGCGGCGGCAAATCCGAGGCGGATGAAGAGATAGCCGAACAGGATGCCGATGATCGTCACTTCGATGAAGCGCGTATAGACCGGATAAACGGGATAAGCCGTATGCCCGAGTCCCCACAGCATGGAGGAGAGCAGCACTGCGATGAAGGTTGAGCGGAAGAGCTTCTTGAACAAAGTGACGGCGAACAGCCGGTAGATGATCTCCTCGCTGATCGCAGCCGCCCAAGCCGTAAGCGGCATGAGAAGCGGCCATAACATATTCTCCGTCGACAGCGACGGATCGGGGATCCACCAGACGTGAAAGGCAGCACTTCCCACTTGGAAGATCACGGTCTGCACCGCAAGGATGAGGAAGCCGAAGCCGTAGCCGCGAAGGACGGCGTTTCGCAGTTCGCGGTTCCAATCGCGCAGGTGAAGAAGCCGGCTCCTCCCTTCACGGGCAAGCAGCGCCTTGCCGCCCAAGTAGGGCAGATACACCGTCAAGCAGAAGACAGCGGTGAATGAGGCGGCGAAGATGAACTCGAAGGCGTACAACAGCCAGCCCGCCTGCCGCAGTTCGATGAGCGAAACGTAATTCGGCAGCGTGTTCATATATTGGATCGTCTGGATGATGACGGTGATGCTGACCAAGAGCAGCCCGTCGCTCCAGTGAATTGACCGCCGATAGAGGATCGCGATCGTCAGCGCAGCTGCGGCCAGGGCAGCTGAGGCCCAGAGCGTCAGACCGGTGAACTGCTCTGCGCGCGCATTCTGCTGTTCCAGCCAAGCTAAGAAAGAAGAAGGGGGCATAAACCCGCTCTGATAGGCGATCACGGCCCCGCCTGCCGTATGCACGGTTACCGTGCGCTTCGCTTCGCCGATGCGGTCATGGTCGTATTCATAATAGATCTGAAAACTTCCGTCGGGCAGCTGTAGACTGCTCGTCTCCGTTGCCGCAAGGTCGGCGGGGCGTTGCTGATGGAAGTAGGCTTCGGCGGCCGCCAGCGCGGCCGCTTCGCTGCTCTCGGCGATGTCAGACGGTACCGGCCGGCTCCAAGCGGTGATGATGCCTTCGTATAAGTGGACATGCGCCGAATAACGATTGTCTTCCGGCATCTCGATCTCGACCAGGTAGTACTCCAGCGGATAGACCGGATCATAGCGATCCAGATAGCTGTCCAACAGCTGTTCCTTCTGGAGATAAGCGATCGCCTCCTGATCCACGTCATAGATGACGGAAACTTTCGCTTCTTCGGGATCGAGATCGAAGTACTGCAGGGCGGCCAGCGCGGCTTCCTCCTTGCTCAGGCTGCCATCCTCCAGCGGAAACGGATGATTGAACCAGAGGAAATAGGCGATGCATAGGATGAGTCCTAGGCTGAGCCAGATGTTCTTCGTGCGTCGCGTCTTCACGGGTTGCTCCTTTCTGCTGCTCGCTGCGGTTGGTTGTGGTCTTTTTTATCCATAAGATCAGCGTTTCAGTATGCTTTGCCGGCAAAGTATTGCTTGATCGCATCAAGCTTCCCGTCCATCCATAGAGCGGTCTCGCTGTTCATATGATAGATCAATGAGGTCGTGCGCACCGTTCGCTGCAGCTGTTTGATATTCAGGGCAAGCAAGCCGTTGTCTTGCAGTAATTGCGATCTCAGGTAAGAGCTCGGCAGCAGGGTGCCGGCGCCGCAGGTTGCCGTCAGGCGGATGATCGCCTCGAAGGAGTCGATCTCCATCTTGATCTCCGGCACGACCTGGTAGTTCGTAAACAACTCGTCTACTAATATACGGTACCAGGTGCCTTTTGAGAACAGGATCATCGGCAATCGATGCAGGGCATTGATCGATAAGGGCGCTTCCTGGGCTAAAGGATGTTCCCTTGGGATGACGAGTTTGAGATGATCAGCGAAGAGAGGGATGCAGACCATCCCCGGCTCATCGACAAGGGAAGCGACCAGTCCGAGATCCGCCTGCTGTTCCTTGACGGCGGTGACGATCTCGTGGGTCTTGCCCGTGATCGTCTTGATATCGAGATTCGCATCGATCTCCATGAACAAAGAGATGAGATCCGGCAGCGACGCCTGCAGGGTCGTCAGGCTTGCGCCCAGCGTGATCGAACGCTTCGTCGAAGTGGCATATTTCTTCAATTCTTGATAGAATTTTTTCTGCTTCTGTCTCAGTTCCAGAGCATACTTATAGGTCATCCTGCCGGCGGCCGTGAGTTCGAGCCGTTTGCCCGAACGGATGAACAGCTGTACGCCCAGCATCTCTTCCAGCTTCATGATGCGGCGGGAGAGGGCAGGCTGGGAGATGTTCAGAACTTGCGAAGCCCGGTTGATGCTTGAGTGTTCGACGACGGCGATGAACATATGCACCCAATCATCCATCGAGAGGTCCCCCTATCGTCCTTCCAATCTATTACGCAAACTCATTTCATTAAGACTTATGCACAAAGGTTATAACAACATATATAAAGATTGCAATTCCATTATAAGCGAATCCGGAGTATGATAACAGTGTCAAGGAATGTTCACGTTTAGCCTGCGGTCTTCGCTCATCTTCTATTGATTTTTGATAGAGGGCTGCTGAGGATGCGGCGAGAGACAGGGCGGTCCACGCATGGACTGGTACATATCCGTATAGGGAGATGTAAGCCCTATCACGTGCTGCTTCAACCCGTTAACGCCTGACAGCATCTCTGCCGCAAAGCAATGCTGAACTATGGAATGGGGGACATTGATCGATGAAAGGCAACTCTTATCTGTATCGTAAGATTCACTCTTTGCTCGGAGTGATCCCGATCGGGGCGTTCTTGATCGAACACCTGATCACCAACTATGAAGCTCATAACGGGGGACATGAGGCTTTTGTCAAAGCGGTTGTGTGGCTGAACAGCTTGCCCTTGGTCTTCTTCCTGGAGTTGTTCGGCATCTGGCTGCCCCTGTTGTATCACGGGGTATACGGGTTGTATATGGCTTATCAATCCCGGAACAACGTGACCAATTACGGGTATTTCCGCAACTGGATGTTCTATCTCCAGCGGGTGACCGGCGTGATCACCTTCATCTTCATCATCTGGCATGTCTTCGAGACGCGTGTGCAGGTCGCTTTGGGGAACGTGGAGCATACCGAGCTGGGGGTGCTCATGCATGAATCCGTGCAGAACCCGTGGGTGCTGGCGGCATACATCGTTGGGATCGTCGCTGCCACCTTCCACTTCAGCAACGGGATGTGGTCCTTCCTCGTCAGCTGGGGCATCACCGTTGGTCCGCGTTCGCAGCGCATCTCAACGTATATCTGCATGGGTATGTTCGTCATCTTAAGCATTCTGTTCATCCAAGCGATTACTGCGTTCGCTGATCCGCAGTTCGCGCAACTTCCTGAGGGGGTATGAGGGTATGGCTAATATGAATGTCATCGTCGTAGGCGGCGGTCTTGCCGGCCTTATGGCTACGATTAAGCTGGCAGAGGCCGGAGCGAACGTGAAGCTGTTCTCCTTCGTGCCGGTGAAGCGATCCCACTCGGTCTGCGCTCAGGGCGGGATCAATGGTGCGGTGAATACCAAGGGCGAAGGGGATTCTCCGTGGGAGCATTTTGACGATACGATCTACGGCGGCGACTTCCTGGCGAATCAACCGCCGGTGAAGGCGATGTGTGAAGCAGCGCCGGGGATCATTCACTTGATGGACCGCATGGGCGTCATGTTCAACCGCACACCGGAAGGGCTGCTGGACTTCCGTCGCTTCGGGGGAACGAAGTACCATCGCACGGCCTATGCGGGAGCAACGACCGGTCAGCAGCTGCTCTATGCCTTGGACGAGCAAGTGCGCAGACATGAAGTAGCCGGTCTGGTCGAGAAATTTGAACACTGGGAGTTCATCTCCGCGGTCATCGATGAAGAGGGAATCTGCCGCGGCATCATCGCTCAGGATCTGCACAGCATGGAGATTCGAGATTTCCGCGCCGATGCGGTGATCCTGGCAACAGGCGGCCCCGGCATCATCTTTGGCAAGTCGACCAACTCGGTGATCAACACGGGTACGGCGGCCAGCGCTGTATATCAGCAAGGCGCCTATTATGCGAACGGCGAGTTCATCCAGATACATCCGACGGCGATTCCGGGCGACGACAAGCTGCGCCTGATGTCCGAGTCTGCACGGGGCGAGGGCGGCCGCGTCTGGACCTACAAGGACGGCAAGCCGTGGTATTTCCTTGAAGAGAAGTATCCGGCTTATGGGAACCTAGTGCCGCGGGATATCGCGACGCGCGAGATCTTCCACGTCTGCGTGGATCTGAAGCTGGGCATCAACGGCGAGAACATGGTTTATCTCGATGTCTCGCACATCGATCCGAAGAAGCTCGATGTGAAGCTCGGCGGTATCCTCGATATCTATGAGAAGTTCGTCGGCGATGATCCGCGCAAGGTTCCGATGAAGATCTTCCCGGCGGTGCACTATTCCATGGGCGGTCTCTGGATCGACTATAACCATATGACGAATATCCCGGGACTGTTTGCCGCAGGGGAAGTGGATTACCAGTACCACGGCGCGAACCGGTTGGGGGCCAACTCCCTCTTGTCGGCGATCTATGGCGGCATGGTAGCTGGGCCGAAGGCCGTCGAGTATATCAAAGGCTTGAACAAATCGGCGGAAGACGTATCCAGCCGCGTATTTGAGCAGGAGAAGCAGAAGCGCATCGAACAGTTCGAGGCCATCCTGAAGATGGACGGCAAGGAAAACGCGTATAACCTGCACAAGGAACTCGGTGAAGTGATGACCAACAACATGACCGTCGTGCGCTACAACAAGCGCCTCGAGGAGACGATCGTGAAGATCAAAGAACTGAAGGAGCGCTATCAGGATATCAATGTGAACGACCGCTCGCGCTGGGCGAACCAGAGCGCATCCTTCGTCCGTCAGCTCTGGAACATGCTGGAGCTTGCCGAGGCGATGACGAAGAGCGCCTTGCTGCGCAATGAGAGCCGCGGTGCACACTACAAGCCGGAATTCCCTGAACGGGACGATGAGAATTTCCTGAAGACGACGATCGCTTCTTATACGCCGGAGGGACCGAGCATTACCTATGAGGATGTTGACATCTCCTTGATCCCTCCTCGCAAGCGCGACTACACCACCGATAAGAATAAGGGAGGGAACTGACCATGGCGAATACGGTGACCGCTCAGAAGACGATCCGGCTGGTGATCACGCGTCAAGAATCGCGTGATTCCAAACCCTATACGGAAGAGTTCGAGATCCCTTATCGCCCGAACATGAACGTGATCGGCGCCTTGATGGAGATCCAGCGCAATCCGGTGAACGCGAAGGGCGAGCCGACCACTCCGGTCGTCTGGGACTCCAACTGTCTGGAGGAGGTCTGCGGTGCTTGTTCGATGGTGATTAACGGCAAGCCGCGGCAGGCGTGTTCTGCGCTGCTCGATAAGCTGGAGCAGCCCGTGCGCATCGCGCCGATGAAGACCTTCCCGGTGATCCGCGATCTGGTCGTCGACCGCAGCCGGATGTTCGAAGCGTTGAAGCGCGTGAAAGCCTGGATTCCGATCGACGGGACCTACGATCTCGGGCCCGGTCCCCGCATGCCGGAGTCGAAGCGCCAGTGGGCGTATATCTTGTCCAAGTGCATGACTTGCGGTGTCTGCATGGAGGCTTGCCCGAACGTCAATGACCGTTCCAGTTTCATCGGTCCCTTCGCCATCTCTCAGGTTCGCTTGTTCAACGCGCATCCGACGGGTGAGATGAACAAGGAAGAGCGCCTGGAAGCGCTGATGCAGGACGGCGGCATTGAGGGCTGCGGCAACTCGCAGAACTGTGTTCAGGTTTGTCCGAAGGAGATTCCGCTTACAACGTCGATTGCTGCGATTAACGGCGAAACGACGAAGTATCTGTTTAAGAAATGGCTGACGATGTAAGGTATGATAGACGAAAGTTCGTCATCTTGGCGTAAGATCATACGATGAGTACTTAGTAAGCACTGATTCCTGGGGCCGATTTCCGGAGGTTGCGCCGGAGCGGCTCTATTATTTTTTTAACAATTGACTGAACGGTCAATTCGGTGTACAATAAGATTGACTGATAAGTCAATCTTATAGATGTGTACTGAAATCGATCATGCATATGTACTGAATTAGACCACGAAATTAGATCACGAAACCTTGATGGTGCAAATTAGACCATGCGCTGTGATGATGATTCATGGGCTGCAATAAATCATGCACTGCAATAAATCATGCACTGTGATGATTGGAGGGTGTGATATGAAAGCTGTTGAACTTCGCCGACTGACCAAGAATTACGGCAAGGTTAGGGGAATTCGCGATATCACCTTCTCAATCGAAGAAGGGGAGGTGTTCGGTTTTATCGGACCGAATGGAGCGGGCAAGAGCACGACGATCCGCACGCTGCTAAATTTTATCCATCCGACCAGCGGAGAAGCGTTTATCTTCGGCAAGGATATCGTGCGCGATACGCTGGAGATTCGACGGATGGTCGGGTATCTGCCGGCGGAGGTGCACTATTATGATGATATGAAAGCCGGCGACCTGCTCCGATATTCGGCAGGCTTCTACGGTCCGGTTGACGAGACGCGCATGAAGGTGCTGGCAGAAAGGATGAATCTCGATCTCAGAAGGAAGATCGAGGGCCTGAGCTTTGGCAATCGCAAAAAGGTGGGGATCATCCAGGCTCTGCTGCACCGGCCCCGACTGCTGATCCTCGATGAACCGACGGGAGGTCTTGATCCGCTTATGCAGCACACCTTCTTCGAGATTCTCAGCGAAGAACGGGACAACGGCACGACGATTTTCTTCTCTTCCCATATCTTGAGTGAAGTGCAGAAGATCTGCGATCGCGTGGCCATCATCCGAGAGGGTGAATTGGTTCAAGTGGAGACTGTCAGCAATCTGACGGGGAATCGCTTCAAGAATGTCACCATCGTACTCGATGCCACGGCAAAGGATTATGAGCTTCATCTATCGGGGATCATCCATCATGAGCGGAGCGGCCACGAGTACAAGCTGCTGTACAACGGGGATATCAAAGACCTGCTGCAAGAGTTGCGCCATGTGCCGCTTGTGGACCTGAGGATTGAAGAGCCTTCGCTGGAAGAGGTCTTCATTCACTATTACGAGCGATAAAGATTGTGAGCAATACCGCTTGCGAGCCGATACGATGTCAGCATGGTGAGAATGTTCAGGTATCAGGATGTAAGTTAAGATTGGAGGGAATCTCGATGATGATCTTCAGACGCGAGTGGCGGCGGAACAGGAAGGCATTGATCCTGTGGAGCCTTTCCATGGGCGCTTTGGTGCTGGTGATGATGAGCGTATTCTCGCAGATGGCGGAGCAGAGGGAGGCCTTGGATCAGCTCATGGGGGCCTTCCCGGAAGGCTTGCGCCAGGCTTTTGGCTTGGATACACTGGATCTAGCTGATGTGTTGGGCTTCTATGGCGTTGAAGTGTATCCGATGACCACCTTGTTCGGCAGCATCTATGCGGTGATCCTGGCCTCCGGGATCCTGTCTAAGGAGCATGCGGACAAGACCATCGAATTCCTGCTCTCCAAACCGGTGACGAGGACGCGGATCTTAACGGAGAAGCTGGCCGTTGTCCTGGTGAATCTGCTGACATTCAACAGTGTGATCGTCCTGGCCAGTGTATTGAGTTTCTTCATCTTCCAAGATCAGGACGTGGATTGGGTATTGTTTGCCCTTCTGTCACTGGCGCTTGTGCTGCTGCATGCGTTCTTTGCCGCTGCGGGTTTTTGGCTCTCCACGTTCATCACACGCAGCCGGACGATCCTGTCCGCGGGATTAGGATTGGTCTTGGTCCTTTATTTTGTTCATATCGCCGCGGGTATGGCAGACTCCTTGAATTTCTTGGGATACATTACCCCTTTCCAGCACGTTGACGCGGCGGTGCTGCTGAAGGATGGGTCGCTGCCGGTCATAGCCTGGACTGCCCTGCCGCTCTTCATCCTGGCTGCCATCGCTGGTTCTTATGCTGTGTACCGTCGGCGGGATCTCGCCGTCTGAGTACAGCCCAAGCGTGTCCGCGCAGTCATATGTCGACTAAGCACTGATTATGTACGGTCTATGCATCTATCTATGTGCCTGTCCAGGAGGAGCTTCTCGAAGCTGCCAGTGCTGGGTTCAGCGTTCGGATACGAGCGGGAGAGCAGGCATGAAGCTCATGGAACGTCAGCTGCCGTCAGACAGATTACACACTGAACAGAGGTGGATGCGGTGTACGCAACCGAAGCTTTCGAGCGCCTGCCCCAGGAGAAGAAGCAGAGAATCATCGATGTGTGCATCCGGTTATTCGCGGAGTATGGTTATGATGCAACTTCGACGGATCAGATCGTCCAGGAGGCGGGCATCTCGAAGGGCATCTTGTTCCACTATTTTGGCAGCAAAAAAAATCTCTATCTCTACATCGTCCGCTATGCCAACCAACTCTTGACCGATGTGGTGATGAAGCAGCTGGATGTCATAGAGGGAGAGGATTTTTTTGAACGGATCAAACGCCTCATCGCGGAGAAACACCGGGAAATGATCCAATACCGTCATGAAGCGAAGCTCTGTACCGATGCATTGATGAATCCGCCAAAGGCCGTCGCTCAGGAGATGGAAGCCCTGTTAGGTCAGCATATGGCACTGTATGCAAGTACGCAGTATCGGGTGATGTATCCAAGACAACTGATTGCAGAAGAGCGTCTGAGGCCGGGGGTTACTGCCGATGCGGTGATCGAGATGACGCGGATGATCGTGGAGAAGGTGACGGAGAAATATACGCTGCTGCACAAGGATCGGGCCTACGACTTCCTAGAGGACCAAGCTCCTCTGATTCAAGAGCTGGATGTATATTTCCGAATTATACGTCGAGGGATCTATGTTGACCAAGAGGAAGCATGACCCAGGGCTGTACCCAACAGAGCTGAATCTAACAAAGGGGCTGTCCAGTTCCAGTAAGTCAGTTATGACGATGGGCAGCCTCGCGTGTACGAATGGCGATGATCCGTACTTGCACTCTGAGACGACAGGAAGTGTCGTCTCGTGCGCTGTTGCAGCTTCGACCTGTCTGAGACGACAAAATCTATCGTCTCGTACGCTAATCCCGTCCCACACACCATGAGACAACAATTCCTGTCGTCTCACACACCGAATCGCATCAATTCGAACGTAAAACGATAGTTTCTGTTATCTCACGCGTCGAACGTCTCACGAGCCTTCCGTACTTCTTCCATCCTGCCACTCCACTCATCTTCTGATCCATTCACCTTCCGAATCACTTACCTGCCGTCTCCTGCACCGGATCTGTTCGTCTGCATGTACACACGCATCTGTAAGTACGCGCGCATCTGTAAGTATGCGCGCATCCGTAAGTAGCACGCATCTGTAAGTACATACGCATCTGTAAGGCATATGCACATATTAAACAGGCTGTCCTTCCGTCGGTTTTCACTGACTTATTGGACAGCCCTCCTGGGGATCAGCCTTCCATGCGTCCAATAGGATAACCTGAAAATTTTGCTCCGCGATATGATTGATGTTTGACAGCACAATCTTTATAATAGTAAAAATAAGAACCAATAATTATTGTTATAGCATTGGTAAGAATGATAAAAAACATTTATCACTATGATCAATAAGAGTAAATTATGTAAATTCTATTCCACACTGGCTCGAATCTAGGATGCAAGGATCTCAGCGATTCATAAAGTGAGGTGAACCGTTTGAATCTGAATCAGCTTGAGACGCTAATCGCGATCTCGAAGACGATGAGTTTCCGCAAGGCAGGCGAGATGCTCAACCTCACCCAGCCGGCGGTATCTGCCCAGATCAAGAGCTTGGAGGAAGAATTCGGGACGGTGCTCGTCGATCGCAGTCAGCCGGTGACGTTGACGGACAGCGGACGGTTGTTCTTGGAACATGCCGAACAGATCCTGCAGATCGTACAAGAGCTGAAGCAGAAGTTATCCGATCTTAATGAAATCCCCCAAGGCCACATTCATCTCGGAACGACGAGTTCCATCGCGATCCAGATCTTGCCTCGCATCTTAACCTACTTCCAGAATCAATATCCGCTGATCAAGATCACCATTCACTCCATGCCGTCTTCGCTCATCATGGAGAGCGTCGAGAACGGACTCATCGATATCGGCATCGCCTACCTGTTTGAAAGCAATCCGAATCTGGAATCGGCCGTTCTCTATTACGATTCCTTCGAACTCGTCGTCTCGCCTGAACATCCGCTTGGGGAATATACGCAAGTGGAGATTGAGCGGCTTCGGGACATCCCGTTCGTCATGCTGACCGCTGATACGGCCGCTCGTCGATTTATCGATTAGGTATTCAGCCGGTTCAACCTGCAGCCGAATATCGTCATGGAAGTGTCCAGCAGCGAGGAAGTGAAGCGGATGGTGGAATTAAACCTGGGCGCTTCGATCATCTCCAGCCTGTCGGCAGCGAAGGAGATTAAGCAAGGGACACTGCGCACTGTACGCGTGCAAGAGCTTGAGATCAGGCATCCTGTGGGAGTAGTGTACAAAGCTGGGAGGTATATTAATACTGCGATGCAGCAGCTGCTGAAAGATCTGAAAGGCATGCCTGAGACGGAATTTCTCGGTAATGAGTAACCCTGAAGGAGGAGCACATGAAATTCGACTTTCATACCCATCATGAACGCTGCGGCCATGCGGAAGGGACGATCGAAGATTATATCCGATCCGCCATCGAACAGAGGCTGGATATGATCGGCATCTCGGATCATTCTCCCTATTTCGGCGACGAGGAGGACCATCCCCACCCTGAGGTGGCGATGGCGAAGAGCGAGTTCCCCAACTATGTAGAGGAAGTGCTCCGGCTGAAGAAAAAATACGAAGGCCAAATCGAGGTGCTGCTCGGCGTGGAATCCGATTTCTTCCCGGAGCATGCGGAAACCTATCGCAAGGTCTATGAATGCTACCCCTTCGACTACATCATCGGTTCGGTTCATCGTTCGGATCATATCAGCATCTTCAACAAGAATCGATGGAAGAACCTCACCAAGAAGGCGCAGCAAGAACAGAAAGAACGTTACTATGCACTAATCGCCGAATCGGCGAAGAGCGGCATGTTCGATATCCTGGGACATATCGATGCGATGAAGGCCAACTACCCGGCATTCAGCGACATTCAGACGGAAGCGGTGGATCGAACCCTGCAGGTGATCAGTGAATATGATATCGCCATCGAGGTCAATACCTCAGGTAAGACGAAGCTTGCAGGCGGCTGGTATCCCTCCGATGAGATCTTGGAGCGGGCGCTGTTCTACGGGGTGAAGGTCACCTTCGGATCCGACGCACATGTTCCATCGCGGGTAGGAGATGAATGGGAACAAGTACGCCAGAGGCTCAGAGAGATCGGCTATAAGGAATGGGCTTATTTCCGGCAGCGCAAACGGTATCTCACGTCTTTATGACGAGCAAGAGTCGGGTAAGATTGGGGATATCCTAAAGATGCTGCATACGAGAACAAAAAAGGGACCTGCCATCGGGGCAGGTCTTAAAAATTTATATATTATAAAAAAGGGGGTCTTGCTTATTATATTAACCGTCGAACATTATCAAACTGTTTCAGGAATATTTCAATTGTGTAACAAAAAAAGCGCATGCATTTACAATCCGTTTCAGAAATAATGACATTTCTTAACATGTACAGGGTTGAAATGATGAGCTATAATGAAAAAAATCGACAATTTATGACCGAGTGTCAAGTGAAATGGGGTTCGGTAATGAAAGCTGAGTATATCAATCCATTCCTGGAATCAGCGCGACTAGTGATCGAACAAGTGGTCAACGTGACACCGACAACAGGACAGCTTGACATCAAAGATGTAAAGTTTGTTGAAAGTTACGTCTGGATTCAGATCGGCATCACTGGCCAGATGAACGGCGACATCGTCTTCGGTCTGCATGAACAAGTGGCGCTGCGTCTGGTATCAGCGATGATGGGCGGATTCGAGATTACGCAGCTGGACGAGATGTCGCAGAGCGCGATCTCGGAACTGGGCAACATGATCAGCGGCAATGCATCGACTTTATTATATAATCAAGGCGTGAAGATCGATATCTCACCGCCGAAAGTCATCCTGGCAGCCAATGCAGCCGGTTTCGAACCGAAGCGCGCGCTGACGATTCCGCTGAAGATCGGAGATATCGGCGAATTGGATATTCAGGTTCTCGTTACATAAAGCGGACCATAAGATGTTGTGTCTGCGACGCAAGCGGCATGGATTAGGCAGACAAGATCGGCGTGATGCGAAGATAGAAGCTCCATGAAGGGGCTTCTTTCTTTTGCCTTGTACTTAAGGTATGCTGATGGATGATAGCAGAGCAGCAGCAGACGGCAGGTGAGCTGACTGCGGCGGGTGAGCTGACTGCGCAGGCGATGTGGATGATAAGCGGAGGGGTTACGATGAAGAGGAGAACGTTAGCGGAGAAAATCGTCCTGATCACGGGCGCGTCGAGCGGCATTGGTGCGGCGGCAGCCCGGATGTTCATAGACCGGGAAGCCGTGGTTATCGCTTGCGGCCGGTCGCTGGAGCGTCTAAAGGAATTGCAGCAGCAGTTAGAGGAACGCTGTGTGATCCGGCAGCTTGACGTACGGGATGCATCCGCCGTGCAAGAGACCATGGACGATCTTGTTCAAGCCTATGGCCGCATCGATATTCTCGTCAACAACGCCGGCTACGGTAAATTTGAATATTTGGAGAAGATGTCCCTTGATGAGATCAATGATATGATGGATACCAACTATATGGGGGTCGTTCGCTGTACGAAGGCGGTATTGCCTTATATGAGACAAGCTGGCAGCGGACATATTATTAATATTGCCTCGATCGCAGGTAAGGTGCCGACGGCCAAATCAGCGGCATATACGGCATCGAAGCATGCCGTGCACGGATTTACCCATGCGCTGCGCTATGAACTGCGCGGCACAGGCATCGCAGTGTCCGCCGTAAATCCCGGTCCGGTAGCGACCCGATTCTTCGATATCGCCGATCCAAGCGGCGAATATCTGAAGAACGTCAAGGACTTTACGATCACGCCGGAGACCGTTGCCCGCGCGATCATCTCGCTGGCAGAGAAACCGCGCATGGAGATCGATGTGCCGCGCTACCTGGGCATCGGCGCGCAGATGTACAGGGGTATGCCGCGTCTGCTTGACCGCATCTTGTTCCATGTGACGAATCGCAAGTAATCAATGGGCAAGATAAGCAAGTCCAAGACAAGCCAGTGATAGAACAGCTGCAGGGGAGGAAGGGTATGGACCTTATATCAACCGGCCGCATCGATCCTTCGCAGATCCTTATCGCGAAGAAGCGGGTGCGTTCGCCGGGGCGCGGAGTACAGGCCTATCTCATCACTTATCGAAGCCAAGGATTGGCTGTACTGGGGTATTATATGCGCCCTTCGGCGCCAGGGACTTATCCGTCGCTCGTGTACTGCCGCGGCGGCATCGGACGCGTCGGCATGGTGACTTTGTCGCGCATCCTGCCGGCGGCTTACCGCGGATATGCTGTATTTGCTCCCTTCTATCGGGGAACGCGCGGCTGTGAAGGCCGGGATGGCTTCGGCGGGGATGACCGGCATGATGTGTATGCCGCGATCCAGCTGCTGCGCAGTTTCCCGGAGGTGAGTGAGAACAAGACGGTGGTTGTCGGTTTCTCGCGCGGTTCGATCAATGCGATGCAGGCCGCCAGGGACTGTCCTGAAGTCGGCGGCGCCGTGATCTGGTGCGGCGTTACGGATCTGCTGCTCACTTATGAGGAGCGCATCGATCTCAGGCGGATGCTGAAGCGGGTCGTCGGCCATCCTGTGAAGGATGAGCAAGCCTATATCGAACGCTCGCCGATCCGTTGGATCGAGCGCGTAGGTGTGCCTGTCCTGATCCTGCACAGCAATCAAGATGAGAACGTGAGCATGCGGCATGCTGTGAGTTTGGCGAAGGTGATGGAGGAGAAGGGACGAGATCATGAACTGATCATCTACGACGGGCAGCCGCATCGCTTCTCGCCGGAAGCATTGGAACAGGCCTGGGATGATATCGCTGCTTGGGCCGAACAGAAGGTTCATAACGAAGGATAGACGGAAGGCAGGTGGAAGATGATGAATTTTCGAGATTTACATATTGCAGAAGATCTGGCATCGAGCTTGGCGAAGTCGGGAATCGAAGAGCCGACGGCGATTCAGCGGGCGGCCATCCCGCATGTGCTGGAAGGGCGTGACGTGATCATCCGCTCCCATACGGGCACGGGGAAGACCTTGGCCTATCTGCTGCCCATTCTGCAGAGGATTGATCCCGAGCAGCGCGATGTCCAGGCTGTGGTGATCGCGCCGACGCAGGAATTGGCGATGCAGATCGTGCGCATCGCGCAGGAACTCGGCGCGCCCCGGGGACTTCACGCCTTAGGACTGATCGGCGGCGCTTCTTTGAAGCGGCAGATCGAACGGCTTAAGGACAAGCCACAGCTTGTCGTCGGGACGCCGGGCCGATTAGTAGAGCTCTTGGAGATGCGCAGGCTGAAGCTGCATCAGACGAAGGCGATCGTCACCGACGAGGTGGATCAAGTATTCCGGCTCGGGGACCGGTCTGCCGTCGAACGCATCTTCAAGGGCGCTTTGCGCGATCGCCAGCTGATCTTCGTCTCGGCGACGGTGCCGGCAGCAATGCAAGAGGTCATCGAGCGTTGGATGAATGAACCGCTCTATATCGATGAGGCAGGCGAGCAGCGGACGGCGGCGAGCCTCGAGCACGTGTACTTTGTATGTGAACCGCGGGAGAGGATCGATCTTCTGATCCGCCTGGTGAAACATTATAAGCCGCGTGCCGCGCTCGTCTTCATCAATCACACCGATGAGATCGCGGAAGTGACGGAGAAACTGAGGTTCCATAAGATCGAAGCAGCGGCTTTATACGGGGACCAGCCGAAGATGGAGCGATCCAGCGTCCTTGACCGCCTGCGCCTCGGCAATCTGCAGGTTCTGGTGGCGACGGACCTCGCTGCACGGGGACTCGATCTCCCGGATCTAAGCCATGTGTTCTCCCTGCATCCAGCGCCGGATGAGGACCATTATGTGCACCGCGCTGGGCGCACCGGCCGCATGGGACGGCGGGGTACCGTGGTGTCGATCGTTACCGCTAAGGAGTTATTCATCATGAAGAAGTTTGCGAAACAGCTGGCGATCGATATTCAGCAGAAGGAGTTATATTTTGGCCGAATCGTCGATCCGGAGAAAAAAGAGCTGATGCGCAGCACGAACCTGCGCAAGGAGGCGGTCCGTGCAACATCGGTTAAGAACAAGACGAAGAATAAGAAGAAGCGGAAGGCGGATACGAAGGATAAAGGAATGCCGCGCTGGCTTAAGGCCAAAATTCATAATCAAGAATAAACTGGAACGACCAAAGTCCCAGCCCGTATAGGTCTGGGGCTTTATTTTTGTCATCCACCCCCATAACCCCCATGCAGCGTGCGATTTCCTATGGTGAATGAATAAGAGAAGCGATTTAGAATGAGGAGGATGAATAATGAAACGAAGCATGAGACGCTTGACGATCTTCTTATTGGTGCTGGCGATGTTGTTTGCCGGCGCAACTCCGGCCTTTGCTGCCAAGGGACACGGCAAGGGTCCCGGCAAAGGGCATGACAAAAACCATCAATATTTCGAACTGGAAGTGAAAGGAAAGGGGAATTTCGGGAACGGAGGCAAGATTACCTTCATCCTGGAATTCGAAGATGTCAACAGGGAAGCTGCTTGGGCGAGAAAACACATCGCGAGCCTGGCGGCCAAGAAAGTATTCGAAGGATACACGGACGGCACGTTCCAGCCGAATAAGTCCGTTTCCCGCATCGAGGCTATTGCTGCCGTTGTGAGATTGCTGGGACTCAAAGAGGAAGCTGAGAATCCAAGCAAGAAGAGGGAAGCGATCTGGTTCGATGATGAGAAGCAGATCCGCAAAAACCATGATTGGGCCGTAGGTTATGTTGTCGTGGCACAGGAAGCCGGCTTGTTCGATCCGAAGGAAGGCAAGCTTCATCCAAACAAAGCCGCGGACCGTCTCTGGGTGACTGAGCTTTTGATCCGCGCCTTGGATCTGGAGGATGAAGCTTATGCAAATCGCAATGCTGAGCTGAACTTTAAGGACAGCCGTGCGATTCCGAAGGACAAGGTCGGCGTGGTCAAAGTTGCTGTGGACCGCGGTATCATCACCGGCTATTCGGATCGTACGTTCCGCCCGAACCAAGCGGTGAAGCGGGCTGAGCTGGCAGCGATGCTGGAGCGGGCAGAAGCGCTGCTTGAGGATGAGGAAGATGATACGGATGCCAGCGGTGTGATCGAAGAGATCAATAATCTGACGCTGGTGCTGCGCAAGAACGGTCAGCTCCAAGCTTACGCCCTTGATCCTCAGACCTTCGTCTTCCGTGAAGGAGAGAAGGGCACGATCTATGACCTGAAGGTCGGCGATACGGTATTCGTCCGCACTTATAATAATCTGGTTATCTTCATTGAGGTGGTAAAACCGGCGAAGGATGAAGTGAAGCCGTTTACGGCAACGGGATATTTCCATTCCCTGGCGTTTAATGAAAACGGCAGAATCGCCAGCATCACGATCACCGAAACGCTGAACAGCAGCAGACAAGTGAAGTATGACGTTGCTGAAGATGTAGTCATCGAAGGCAATGTCAATGAGCTCAAACAAGGCCGGCTGATCCATCTGTCCGGTGAGAACCAAGTCGTCAAGAAGATCACCATCGGCGACTTCGGATTCCAACTGCAAGGAGAGCTGGAATACTTACTGCTGAATTCCAACGGTCAGCTGGCGACGATCGCCATTCGCCATGAGGTAAACGGCAAAGAACAAGTCTCCATCTACAGCGTATCCCCGGATGTACGCATCACCGGCAATCTGAATGCGATCGTAGAAGGTCAGAAGATCACGGTGTATGGTACACAGCAAGTGGTCACGGAGATCAAGATCGGCTGATCGGATGGAAGACAGGCTGTTAAGAGGATTGGATATTACGAAATAAGAAGATATGACGAAGGACCGGTGTGCCTGAACTCGAGCCCAGGCTGCCGGTCCTTCCTTCGTCCTTATCTGGTTCTTCCCGCGTCTGATATACGCTTTTGTTAGATGAGCACGAATTTCTCAATGGCGTGTTTGACGCCTTCATCATTGTTCGATAAAGTGATATAATCCGCCAATTCTTTGAGCGCCGGCACCGCGTTGCCCATGGCGATGCCCAGACCGGCCGCCTCCAGCATCTCCCGGTCATTCCAGCTGTCGCCGATGGCGATCACGGATTCCAGCGGACAGCCAAGCTGCTCAGCAAGCACCTTCAGCGCATGCCCCTTCGTGCCCTCTGGATGGATGAATTCGAGGAAATTCGGCTTGGACTTGGTGATATGCACGCGATCACCAAACCGGGCTTCGAATTTCGGTTTCAGCTCATCGAGCACCTCAGGGTCGTCGATGATGATCAGTTTGGTCTGGGGGAGACTGCTGAGCCTCTTCAGATCGGGTTCGATCGTATAGGGAACATCGGAGTTGGCACAATAATCGAGAAGTTTTTGATTGATCTTTTTGGCAAATAATTGATCATTGTGGTATGCTTGAATATGCAGATCGTGTTGATCACAATAATCGAACAGCGCGGCAGCGATCTCCTGGGGAACATGGCGTTCATAGATGACCTGTTCGTCCAGGGCGGTCTTGATCAGGGAACCTTGATAGGTGATGATCGGTACATTCAGCTGCAGCTGCTTAGCGATCGCTTGCGCCGAAGCGAACATCCTGCCGGTCGCTAACGTCACATGCACGCCCCTGTCCACAGCTCGGCGTATGGCGTCGGCAGTTCCTGGAGTGATTTGTTTATCATCGGTGATGAGCGTGTCATCGATATCGATCGCGATCAATTTATACATATTGGCTCTCCTTTGCTCTAACGGTTTTTCTATCTTACCTATTCTAACATACTATATGACGATCTTTTATAGATTCGGATGAAACAGGAGTTGAAGCTGCTTGATGCGCAACCTGAGCAAGACGATTAAAGAATGGGGCATCAGTCTGATCATCGCCTTAGCGCTTGTCTATCTGATCTTCACCTTCATCGCCCAGCCGGTGAAAGTCCCGACGGGTTCGATGGAACCGACGGTGATGACGGATGATCTGCTCATCATGGAGAAGGTCACCAGATGGTGGCGGCCTTATGAGTTCGGAGATATCCTCGTCTTCTATCATGATCCGGACAACTTGGGAGGGGACTTGTATCTGAAGCGGCTCATCGGGCTGCCCGGGGATACGATCGAAGTGCGGGACGGCAAGCTGATTCGCAACGGCGAGCCCGTCGTTGAACCCTATCTGAACAGTCTGCTGATGAATGGAACCTTCGGTCCGGTTACGGTGCCGGAGGGGCACTATTTCTTCATGGGGGATAACCGCAATCTAAGCCATGATTCACGCCGCTGGGTGAATCCCTTCGTGCCGATCGATCAGGTCAAGGGCAGGGCGTTCTTCCGCTATATGCCGCTGACTCGTTTCGGTTTGATCGAATAGACTGACTCATCATCGCATGATGCCCATACACGAAGAAGGGGCTGTCCGGTAAGTCAGCGATGACTGACTGATGGACAGCCCCTTCTTCATTCCTATGAACTTGCAGCGATGTTTCGCGTTAAAGGATCGAAGGATGACAAGGATCAGTCGATCTTCATCACGCCGCCGGTGCTGGCCGATGTGACCAGTTTCGAATAGCGGGCGAGATATCCGGTCTTCACCTTCGGCTCGAAGCCTTTCCAGTTAGCCTTGCGGCGTTCTAACTCCGCATCGTCGACCATGAGGGTGATCGACCGATTGTTCATGTCGATCTCGATGATATCGCCGTCCTCTACGAATGCGATCGGTCCGCCTTCAGCAGCTTCCGGCGAGATGTGGCCGATGCTGATGCCGCGGGATGCACCGGAGAAGCGGCCGTCGGTGATCAGACCAACCTTCGTGCCCAGCCCCATACCGACGATCTGCGATGTCGGAGCGAGCATCTCGGGCATGCCCGGTCCTCCCTTCGGACCTTCATAGCGGATAACGACGACGTGGCCTTCTTTCACTTTGCCGTTTGCGATGCCTTCCAGCGCCTCTTCCTGCGAATCGAAGCAGATCGCCGGGCCCTTGTGGTAGCCGCCGACCGAAGGATCTACAGCCCCGACCTTGACGATGCTGCCGTTCGGCGCCAAGTTGCCGAACAACACGGCCAATCCGCCCTGCTCGGAATGAGGATTGTCCAGAGTGCGGATGACATCTGTATCCTGGATCTCGCAGCCTTCGACATTCTCGCGGAGCGTCTTGCCGGTGACGGTGATGCATTCGCCGTGCAGCGCGCCTTCTTTCTTCAGCAGTTCGTTCAGGATCGCGCTTACGCCGCCGGCTCTGTGCACGTCTTCGATGTGATAATCGGAAGCCGGTGCGATCTTCGCCAGATGCGGAACGCGCGATGCGACTTCATTGATCCGCTCGAGGGGATATTCGATGCCGGCTTCATGGGCGATCGCCAGCGTATGCAAGACGGTGTTCGTCGAACCGCCCATCGCCATATCGAGGGCAAAGGCATTGTCGATCGCTTCGATAGTCACGATATCCCGCGGCTTGAGATCCATCTCGATCAGCTTCATCAACTGTCTCGCCGATTCCTTCACGAATTCCTTGCGCGCTGGATCAACAGCGAGGATCGTGCCGTTGCCCGGCAGAGCAAGTCCCAGGGCTTCCGCCAAGCAGTTCATCGAGTTAGCCGTGAACATGCCGGAGCAGGAACCGCAGGTCGGGCAGCCGTACATCTCGAGTTCGCGCAGCGTATTGTCATCGATGATGCCGGATTGATATGCGCCCACTCCTTCGAAGACGGAGGTCAGGGAGATGGCGCGGCCGTCCTTCGTTCTGCCGGCCTTCATCGGGCCGCCGCTGACGAAGATGGTCGGGATATTGACGCGCAGGGCGCCCATCATCATCCCCGGCGTGATCTTATCGCAGTTCGGGATGCAGACGAGGCCGTCGAACCAGTGCGCGTTGACGACGGTTTCCAGCGAGTCAGCGATGATCTCGCGGCTTGGCAGGGAATAACGCATGCCGATATGGCCCATCGCGATGCCGTCATCGACGCCAATCGTATTGAACTCGAAGGGAACGCCGCCGGCTTCGCGGATCGCTTCTTTCACGAGTTCACCAAACTCTTGCAGATGCACATGCCCGGGGACGATATCGATGTAGGAGTTGCAGACAGCGATGAATGGTTTATCGAAATCTTCTTCTTTGACCCCCGCGGCACGGAGCAAACTGCGGTGAGGTGCGCGGTCGAAGCCTTTTTTGATCATATCAGAGCGCATCTTTCTAGGAGCCATTCGCTTCATTCCTCCATTATTCTATATTTTTATTTCTAACTAGTTTAGCACAATAGCTAATATAGTGAAATAGAACGGGGCTGGGTCAGCTCAAGAATCTGAGAAAGATTAGAATTTTCGTGACGCGCGAAAGCCTGCTTCAGATCAATAGTGTGATATAGGTCATAATGAAATTTCAACCGCCTGAACAGGACGAGCACGGCAGGAGAACTTATATCCAAGGAGTAGAAGGCGACGGCCGCGAACTGATCGGCATCTTGGATCTGGAACAATTGCTGCAAGACCAGCGTTGACAATCGCCGCTGCTCATGCAGTTCTGCCGTGAAGCCATCCTGCCGATAGTCATAAGAGATGAATTGAATCCAATAAGTCATAGGAAGATGAGAGGTGAGCATGTATAATGGGGAGGTGACGGCCGCTCGGGCGAAACTGGCGTTCTTCGATATGGGATCGCTGCAGCTCGAATTGATCGAGCCGGATGAACACCCCAGTACGTGGCGGGAACATCTCGATCAGCACGGCGAGGGGGTTCATCATATCGCCTTCCAGATCCAGGGGGTGCAAGAGAAGCTGTAATGGCTGGCTGGACAGGGCATGCCGCTGGTGCAGAAGGGAGAGTATACCGGCGGTAGGTATGCGTATATCGACTCCATTCCCCAGTTGAAAGTGATGTTGGAACTTCTGGAGAACGATTAACGGAAGAAGATGGAAGAGGAGGAATCACATGCTTATACTCATCACAGGTGCGAATCGGGGCTTAGGTTTGGCACTTGCGAAGACGGCTTTGGAACGGGGACATACCGTACTAGCAGGAGTGCGCTCACTCGAGCGGGCGGATCGTTTGCGTGAATTGCAAGCGGTCTCATCGGATCAGATCGTCCTTCTGCAACTGGATGTACAGGACGAGGAAAGCATCCGCCAGGCTGCAGCGAAGATCGAACAAGATTACGGGAAGCTCGATGTCATCATCAACAATGCTGCCATCTTGATCGGCCGCGACAGCAAGCTCGAGGAGCTTGATATCGGCTTGGTGGAAGAATCGATGGATGTCAATCTCTATGGTCCGATGCGAGTTGTGAAACATATGCTGCCGTTGGTCCATAAGAATGGCAAGGGCTGCATCCTGAACATCAGCTCCGAAGCGGGCAGCTTCCATAATGCGTACGGCGGGGACTACCCTTATGCGCTCTCGAAGGCAGCGCTGAATTACTTCACTCAGCAGCTGCACAAGGATCTCTCGTCTAAGGGGATCCGTGCTCTCGCCGTGCATCCCGGGTGGATGCGCACGGATATGGGCGGCAGCTCGGCTCATCTCGATCCGATGGAGACGGCGGCAGCTTTGCTGGATCTGCTCGAGAGCAAGAAGGAAGCGGAGACGGAACCCTTCGCCTTCGTGGATTATACGGGCAGGGCTTTCCCGATCTGACGTTTAAGTGTGGAGGATTCTAAACGGAAGGGAGCAGAAGAAGATGACCATTCGAATCCGTGCTGTACTGGGCGATTACTACCACCCGGCCGAATGGGCGGAACAAGCTTTGCAAGCGGCGGTGAATCTGCTGAATGAGCGGCGGCGTTCTTCCGGTGAATCGGCAGGGTTTGATTTGCAAACGGTCTCTTATGAATCCCTTGCGGAAACGATAAGCGATCATCCCGAATTGCTCGTCATCTTCAAGGAGCAGCGGGTGAATCCGGAAGCGGAAGATCCCGGTGAGTGGATGCACGCTGATCTGCAGGAGAACATCGTCCGTTATGTGGAGGCAGGAGGAGCATTGCTGGCCTGGCATGCCGGTCTGGCGTATCAGAGCGACGGCGCTTACCGCCGCATGCTGCGCGGATGGTTCCTGCATCATCCTGAGCAGAAGACGGTCACCTACCGCCCGGCGGAGGGCGATCATCCGCTCAGCCGGACAGAGGGGTTCGCCTTCAAGGATGAGCATTATTTCGTACACTGCGAGGAAGCAGAGACGAATGTTTTCCTCACCTCCGAGTCGGAGGACGGCCGTTCCATCGCCGGCTGGTCCCACGAATACGGACAGGGACGCGTCTGCTGCTTGACTCCGACCCATACTCTGGAGGGGTTGCAGGATGAGGGATTCTTAAAGCTGTTGGCGGATTGTTTGGATTATTGCTTGTCATAAAATGGGTGATATATGGGGCGTCTGTTAGCCAGTTTTCACTGGCTTCGGATGCCTTTTATGTGTGCATATGGAGATGCAGATGAGAAGAATCGCGCCTAAGACGCAGGTGCGCAGAGTGATGCGCAGGGAGAGCGGTAAGGTATGCCGTAAGGCATGCGGTAAGGCATGCGGTACGGTAGACGCGTGAGACGAATCGGTGTGTGAGACGACAGATCGTGTCGCCTCAGTTGCGTTGAAGAAGGACAGTGCGACCAATATACGAAAGAAGACAAACAACGGAGCTTGTTGTCTCAAAGTGAAGGGGCTGTCCATTAGTCAGTCATCGCTGACTTATTGGACAGCCCCTTTATATCTTGAATAGGATATATGTGTACCGAGTTGTACATGCCTCGCTGATCTGCACGCCAATCAGCGGGGCGGATCCGGACTAGGCCGTCGTTGCGCCTTCCAGATCTTTTACGCCTTGATAGATCGTGAGGAAGAGGTCTTCGATATCCTCTTCTTCGATGCAGGAGAACGCGATGCGCAGATCCGAATCGCCAAGGGCAATCGTACCGATGCCGTAGGTGTCCAGGAGATGGACGCGCAGCTGCTCGGCATTTACGGTCTTCAGCTTCAGGCACATGAAGTAGCCGGAATTGAAGGGATAATACTCCCAGGCATCGTCGAAACGCCCGCTGTCCAAGAGATCCTTCACCTTGTTGGCACGGCCCTTCATGATCGCATACTTCTCAGCCTTCTGCTCTTTGAACTGCGGTGAAGTCAGTGCTCTAAGCACGAAGGTTTGCGATGGATGCGGACTGCTGGAGATCGTCGCGCGGATGATGCCGAGGGTCTTCTGTTCAAGAACATTCAGGACAGCTTCATTCGGATACGAATAGGTGATGAATCCGACACGGAACCCCCAGACATATTCTTCTTTGGTCGCGCCGTCGATCTTGATCGCCAGCACATGGTCATGCAGTTCGCACAGCTGCGGGAAGAGCGATTCATGGAGGGAGTCCTCAAAGAAGAGACCGAAATATGCATCGTCGGTGACGACAACGACTTTGATCCCTGCTTCTGCCCCGGCGCGAACAGCCGCTACGATCGCTTCCGCATCCTGCTGGTTAGGCGTATAGCCCGTCGGATTGTTAGGGAAGTTCAAGACGACGATGGCTTTGCCGCGCTCCTTCTGAGCGAGGATCGCTTCCTTAAGTCCGGCAGCGTTAAATAACCCTTGATCATCATACAGCGGAAAATGGACGAGTTTGGCATTGCGCCGAATGGCAAAAGTCAGCTCATAGTTCTCCCAGTTCTTATCCGGATAGATCACCGCGTCCCCGGCATCGACGAAGAGATCAGCGACGATGCTGAGACCATGGGTCAGCGCATTGGTCACGATCGGGTTGCTGATCGTCTTGTTCACAAGGGACGGGTTTTCTTCCAGCATCTTATTCTTCCATACTTCGCGCAGTTCCGGTTTGCCGGCTGGCGGAGCGTAGCTGTACAAGTCCTTCGGATCATAAGCAGAAAGCGTATCTTGGATGACTTGAAGGTACATCGGTTTGCCCTTCTCGGTAGCGATGCCGATGGTGGCGTTGTACTTCTTGGCCTTCTTGCCGGCTTCGGCAGATTGGTTCAAGATGCCTTCCTTCGGAAAATAGATCTGTCTCCCCAACTCCGACAGCATGTCATAGACGGGGGGAGCCTCTTTGCGTAAGGTTTCATTTAACTTCATCGCTTGAGGATTCATCACGGTTCATCCTTCCATATTCAATCGATCACAAGAAGCGTGCATATCCCCTGCTTCCTAGTTTAACTATAACAAAACAGGATTATTATAGCATCATTGCTGCTGGAAAGTCACTGCTGTCTTGTGAATTCAGCAGCAGAGTCCGGCGCAGCACGTAGATTGCAGCGTTGACCCCATAGCGCTATCTTGACATATTCAAGGGAAGGAATCAACTGTTTGTCACCATGTTGTTAGTTCGCCGTGCCGCTGGTTACTTGCCGATCCAGCCAGATGCGCTGACCATAGCTGATCGGTTGATAATAGACCGCTGCCCATTCCTCCCATAGGCCCCCTTCTAGAAAGCTATATCGCAAATCGCGGCAGTTGCATTCGATGAACATCGGGAAACCTAGCTGTGTAATGCCGATATCCAGCCCAAGATCCGCAAGATTCGGAAGATGTCGGTCGAGGTGGTCAGCGATGAGGAGGGCGAGCCGTTCGACCTCTGCGCGAACCCGCTCGGGATGAAGCGAGGGGTTGGCAGCCAGCAGGTGCTCTAACGTATATACGGTTCCTCCCTGTGCCACATTTGTCAGGAACAGCTTGGCGGGTGCGGCTTTGCCGACGATTCCGGTTACCTGCCAGCTGCCGCTGTCTCCCTTCTGCACCGATACGCGCAGATCGAAAGGGCGCTCCATATAGCAGGCAAGCGGGATATGCTGCTGGACGAGAAAGCGGCGCTGACGGATGAGCCGCTTTAGGGCCGCCGGAAGTTTACTGCGGAAGGAGATCACTGCCCAGCGGCGGGTGCGGATGCGTCGTTTGCTGCGTTTGCCGCGCCGGGTGCGCAGCGTGCGCTCCATGCCGGCGGTCCGATACTGCAGGTGCCAGCGCCCGCCGTCTTTGAATAATTTCATGATGCCGCGGCCGATGCTGCCGTTGCTCGGCTTGATGATCAGGGTGTCGTAACGTTCCATCATCTGATGAATGGCTGTCGGCGTGGCTTGCCGAGTCTCCGGCAGATGGGGAACGATGTCCGGATGCTTGCTGAGCAGCTGGTGGATGAACCATTTGCTGTAGCGGGTGTGGCGGTTATAGATATAGTATCTAAGGTGATGCAGGCGGCCGAGCCTCGCCTGCGCCCGGCGGGTGAGATGGATCGCGCGGTTATGAATCACAGAGGGAATCGGGATCATGCGGGTCACATAACGGCCGACGGGTCCGTCCGGGATGATCGCCTTGACCTGCCGCCGGCGCAGAGAGATATCGCGCAGTCGAAAATAACAGATGCGGCAGCCAAGCCGTGCTGCGGCATGCTCATAGAGCTGGAGCGCTTCGTGCTGCGTGGATCCCCGCCGGATGCCGCGCAGTGTGCGGCCGTTCAGCAGGACGCCGATCATGGGATGTTCCTCAGCGGGCACGATGGACACCTCCCTAACATGGTTTCGTACAGCTTATGTCGGACAGCGGCGGATGGTATGGTTGCCTGTAATGATTGTTTGTAATGGAGGTTCGTCTATTTTTGGCACGTTGAATACATAAGTCTATACGATATATCAGGAACAGCTGACATGCTGTCTGATTCCCCTATATGCTCCTATATGTTCCTTCATTTGCTTCCAGCAATTAGGTTCCTGTCATTAACCCGCGATCCAGTAACTCAGCATACTCTATACGCTCATTAAGTTCTGTCCCTTTGTTCTTTTTCTATGTTTTTGTTCTTGGGTCCGTGTCTTTCTGCGTTCAAGGTTCAAGTCTTCGATTCGCAGAAGTTGAGCTGAAGTTGTGATCGTCTTTTGCCCCTGGTAGTCCCTATAAAGAGGTGATCAATGTGCCAATGGAAATCGCCGTTATCTGTCCAGGTCAGCATGCAGCAGCCAGCGAGCGCAGCAGTTCGGTGGAACGAGTGGCTGCAGAGATGAGCCGCAGATTGCCCGCTTCCTATCGGGTAACCATTTACAGTCGGAGATTGCAGGGAACGCTCCATCACGAAAAGATCGGCAATGTCATCCATCGGCGGATCTGCGCCGACAGCCGTTCCTCCTATATCCAACAAGTACTGCGTTGTTTGCGTGAGCAACCGCCGGATCTCATCCAGATCGAAAACCGTCCCTTCCTCGTTAAGCAGTTTCGCCGCCGTTTTCCCCGTATACCGCTTCTCTTGTCCCTTCATTCCACCACTTTCGTACAGCCTCGCACCTATGGCCGGGAGGCGATTCGCTTCTGTTTGAAACAGGCAAGCCGCATCATCGTGAACAGCGCATATCTTGCTGCATGGCTGCAGCATCAATATCGCCAGAAGCCTAATCATCTCCATATCTGCCATCCGGGGACGGATGTACAGCGCTTCATGAGCAAATATACACCGCAAGGTGCAGAGCAGGCCCAGTTGTTAAGGGAAGAACTGGGCTACGAGAAGAAGAAGATCGTGCTGTATATGGGGCGGCTGGTGCCCATCAAAGGCGTTCACCATCTGCTAGACGTATGGCCGCAGGTGATCGCGGAACATGATGATGCCGTGCTGGTGATCTGCGGCAGCGCAAAGTATGGCTCGGATCGGCTCACCCCATATGTGCGGAAGCTTCACCTTGCAGGCAACCGCATGCCTCGCCATGTGCGGTTCGTCCCCTATGTTCCCCATTCGGTGGTGCCGGCCTGGTATCAAGCTGCTGATGTGGTGGTGACGCCGTCGGCGGAACAAGAAGCCTTCGGTTTGGTCAATGCAGAGGCACTGGCCTGTGCGACGCCCGTCGTCTCGACACGTACAGGGGGGATCGTGGAAGTTATCCAACATGGGGTGAATGGCTGGTTGATCGAGCCGAGACAATTGAGCAAACGGCTGGGCCCGGTACTCAACAAACTGCTGGACGATGGGACGCTGAGGGAACGGTATGGGCGGGACGGTGCAGCCTGGATCAGGCAGCGTTATACCTGGGAACACACTGCCGGGAAATATGCGGAACTGTATGAGAGGTATGCATCGGTGCGCAGCGGCCGCTAGGGATTGCCGCTTCTGTCTCGGAAGATCAGCACCGGTCACGGGTACGGACGCCGTTGCCTGCCTTTGCCCTGACCATATGATAAAAATGACACGTTCGGCAGGAGACATCAACGGGAGGAGGCCTGCGCTGGATGGACAAACGCTTATCGGTGATCATCCCCGTATGGAACGAGAAGGCAACGATCGCCGCTGTTATTCGTGAATGCTTCAAACTCGACCCCGCTGCCGAGGTTATCGTCGTCGCTAACGGCACGAAGGATGGCAGCAGAGAGATTGCTCAGCGGGAAGGTGCAGTCGTGATCACTATCCCTTATCCGCTCGGCCATGATGTTGGCCGCAGTGTGGGGGCCCGCCGGGCAGCCGGTGATCTGCTCTTATTCCTGGATGGTGATATGGTGATCCCGGCTGCTCAGCTTGCGCCGTTCATCGCAGAACTCCATCGAGGAGCCGATATCGTGTTGAATGCTTACAATGGTCCCGTCGGCGTGAAGCATGCGCACGATGTGGTTGTAGCCAAACACGTGCTGAATGCGGCCCTTAACCGGCCGGATCTTGAGGGCTGGTCCCTGAGCACCGTGCCGCATGCGATGACCCGGGAAGCAGCGCTGCGGATCGGCATCGAGCATCTGGCAGTGCCGCCCCTGGCCCATGCGATGGCCGTCCATATGGGGCTGAAGATCGCAGCGGCGCCGAGGGTTCCTGTAGGCAAGCTGAACCCGCTGCGCAGTCATCGGCGCAACGGTGATCCGACGGGACGGATGATGCTGGGCGATCATCTGGAGGCCTTAGACTGGCTGTTACAACGAACGAATCCGCGCGGGCTCAGGCATGATTACGGCAGGCGGAGAGACGAGGTGAGAGGATGATGGCACCGAGCAAGCTCCGCCGCCGACGCAAAGGAACGAGTAGCGGGCAGCGGCGGGTCCGTTCTCTCGTTCGCCGCAGCACAGCACGCAAGATGCGCATTTCCCATCCGCTGCTTGCGGGACCTCCTGCCGGCAGAGACAGCGGCCGCAAGCTGCGGATCGGCATGCGCGGCACAGATCGTATGGGCAAAGGACGGCTTACAAGCAAGGTTCGCCGGGTCGGAGGCGCAAGGCGTTACAGCCGAACGGGGAAGACTCGCAAGAATCGGTGTGGGCAGGCTTGGTTCGCTGCACGGCGGAAGCATGCGGCCGGCAGCATCAGGGAAGCCGCAAGGCGCCCGCGCAGGGCTGGGCAAACCCTGTGCATGGGTACTTCTCACAAGCTCCGCTTTCGCCGCAGCATCGCGGCGGTTGTCACATGCAAGGATGAACAGTACACCTTGCCGGCGGTACTCCGCGAGCTCAGGCGTTTGCCGCTGCAAGAGATCCTGGTGATCATCAATGGTTCAACGGACCGCAGCTTAGAGCAGGCGCTGAAGTTCAGCCGGATCACCATCGTCTGGTGTCCGGAGGCCTTGGGTCACGATGTGGGCAGAGCCCTTGGTGCCCGTCTCACCACGTCGGATACCGTGCTCTTCCTCGACGGGGATCTGCCGATTCGTGCGGAGCGCCTTGTGCCTTTCCTGCATGCAGTTGAGCGCGGAGCCGATCTCGCATTGAATGATCTGTCGCCGTACATCGGGCGCTTTGCTGAACAAGATCATGTGACGAGATTTAAGACCTTCCTCAATCGCGTGCTGGGCAGGCGGGATCTCAAGATGAACTCCATGACGGCTGTGCCGCATGCGGTGTCCAGGCGCTTGATCACGGGCATCGGCGCGGAAAACTTCGCAGTACCGCCGAAGGCGCAGGCGTTGGCGATCATGGAGGGCTATAAGGTGACGGCTCCCGCTTCCATCGATGTCATCAAGCACAACCGGGTGCGTCCACACAATACGGGGGAGTTCAATCTAGTGGCCAATCTGATCATTGGAGATTATCTGGAAGCCATCCACGAGGTCATCCAGCGGCGCGGCGCTCGCGGCGCATATCCCGATGGGGAGCGGAAGAGAGAACTGGCATGGGGGGATGTTGATGCTTACGAGTATCGTGATACCGTCGTATAACGAGGCGGATATGCTTAGCGAATGTCTGGAATCCATCAAGCAGCACACACCGGAACCGCATGAGATCATCGTCGTCGACAATGGCTCACGAGATCATACAGTGGACGTGTGCAGAGCATATCGCTGCAAGTTCATCCGCTTCCCGGAGAACCGCGGTTTCCCCATTGCTTGCAATGCCGGCTTGCGTCTTGCGTCCGGCGATCTCTTGATGCTGCTGAACAATGACGTGCTCGTCGCCAGCCGCTGGCTGCGCAATATGCAGGACTGCCTGTTGGAGGAGGCAGGTGCCGGGATCGTAGGCCCATATACGAACTATGCGAGCGGGCAGCAAAGGGTTCGTCAGCTTCCATATACGACAGTGGAGGAATATAAGAAGATGAGCCGTGCGATGAACGCACCGGATCCGTCCCGCCGCATCGAAGTCGATCGGCTGGTGGGTTTCTGCATGTTGTTTCGCCGGGAATTGATGCAGAAGATCGGTCTGTTGGAGGAGCGCTATACGCCGGGGCACTACGAAGATGATGATTACTGCCATCGCGCCAGACAGGCGGGTTATAAGCTGCTGATCGCCGGTGATGTGTTCATTCATCATCGGGGAAGCGCGAGTTTTCGCAAGCAGAAGTCCAGACAGTTAAAAAATATCTTGACCAGAAACCGGAAATTGTTCATGAGCAAGTGGGGATACGATCCCCGCTCGCTGATACGCAATGAACGTTAGGTTAGAACGGAGGAAAGGCATGAAAGGAGTCATATTGGCTGGCGGAACCGGCTCACGTCTCATGCCGCTGACGGCTTATATGAACAAGCATCTGCTGCCAGTCGGACCCTATCCTATGATCCACTATGCCATCAGCAAACTGCGGGAAGCGGGAATTACCGAGATCCTCTTGATCATCAACGCCCAGTCCGCGCAGATGTATGCGGAATATCTCGGCAGCGGCGAGCAGTTCGGTGTTGAGATCACGTACAGGATTCAGGAACAAGCGGGCGGCATCGCCCATGCGGCAGCGTTGGCTGAACCCTTTGTGCGGGGAGACAAATTCGTCCTGCTGCTCGGTGATAATCTGTTCGAGGATTCGATCGCAGCAGAGGCATCCAGATTCGCCAAGGGGCATGAATCCGCCAGGGTATTCCTGAAGGAAGTCGATGATCCGCGCCGCTTCGGTGTCCCTCTGTTTGATGAACACGGCCGTATCATCCGCATCGAGGAAAAACCGCTCGACCCGAAATCGAACTACTGCGTGATCGGACTGTACTTCTATGATGCCAGTATGTTCGAGATCATCCGCAAGATCCAGCCGTCGGCGCGGGGGGAACTGGAGATCACCGATGTGAACAATGCATATGCCGGTATGGGGAGGCTGGGATATTCGGTTCTCAGCGGCTGGTGGATCGATGCGGGAACGCATGCCTCTCTGAGAGAAGCAGCGCAGAAACTGGAAGGGGAATACTTGGAAGCCGGCGACACCAATGGAGAGGACCGCAAAGCGGATGGAGCGGAGGAGTGAGTGAGATGGCTGGAAGGCGCAGCATACGAAGGAAGAAGTCCGCCGCGCGGGCAGGGGTTCGTGCCGGGACAAGGGACGGCTATCTGCGCGGCTGGCGGGACGGCTATCGGATCGGCGCCAGTCAAGCCATCGCCCGTCAGCTTCCCCTGCCAACGCCGACCCGGCGTCCGCTGAAGGTGCTCTTCGTGCGTGAGAATTCGACGGGGTACCATTTGATCGAGCGCGGCATCATCTCGGCCTTAAGCAAGGCGGTGGAGCAGGTAGCGGTTGCCCAGACACTCGATCCCGTGGAAGCGATCGCGGAGCGGGAAAGACCGGATCTGATGCTCGTCCTGAACGGCATCTTCGTCCTCCAGCCCGATCGGCTTGAGCGGATTCGCGCCATGGGCATTCGGACTTGTGCCTGGTATGCGGATGATCCTTATTTTATGGAACTGTCTGCACCTCTGGCGCCTCACTATGATCATGTCTTCACCCATGAGATCGGAACGGTGGAGTATTACCGCTCCCTAGGTGCTAAGGCACATTATCTGCCCTTCGCGGCGCCCCTGGAACATGCCGGGCCGATGCGTGTCGGGCAGCGCTTTTGGACGGATATCTGTTTCATCGGCTCGGGCTTCCCGAATCGCATCGCCTTCTTCGATCGCTTAGCACCGTATCTGAAGAAGAAGAAGAAGGTGTTCATTGCCGGAGGTCTGTGGAACCAACTCAAGGCATACCGCGATCTGAAGCGGGCGATCCATCTGCCGGGCGTACAGGTTGACGAGGCGCTGCAATATTATAACGGAGCGAAGATCGTGATCAATCTGCACCGCACCCATGAACCTCCGGGCGGATCGCCCTATCCCGTCGTGCCGCATTCGGTGAATCCGCGCACCTTCGAGATCAATGCTTGCTGCACGCTGCAGTTAACCGATGCGCGGAGCGATCTTGCGGCGATGTATGCGCCGGGGCTTGAGATCGAGACCTTCGCTTCACCGGGAGAATGCATCGAGAAGATGGAATATTATCTGCGCCGCGAAGACGAACGTTTGGACAAAGCGCTGCGCGCCTATGAGCGGACCCGCAGGTCCCATTCGTATGAGCAGCGCATCGCCGTGATGCTGGATACGATCTTCGGCGCCCACGGATAGATGCTGCTTAGAGTTGAAGTGGAGTTAAGACGGATGGGAGGTCGGTCCTCTGCGCCTTGATGCAGAACAATCTTGGTCCAGTCCGTTCATGTACTGGATCTGATCGAAGGAGGGATGAGAGATGGTCAAACGCAGAAGAGCCCGGCGGCTGAGCAGGGTTCGCCCGCGGGGAAGGCTTCGTGGACGATATCGCAGCAGGCGGAATTCACGGGCTAGAAGAAATGGTTATCGCAGCGGCTGGGAACAGGGATACCGCTTGGGACGCTGCCGTGCGGTGTTGAATACGGTGAATTTAGATCGGCCTTTTCCGGTGCATCCGATCCGTCTCATGTATGTCACATCAGGACTCGGCATGCCCTATGCTCCCCTGGATCAAGTCATCGCGGATACCTTTGGCGAGCAAGTCGGTGCCCTGATGGTCGCCCGTCCCTTCGACGATATCATCGGCATCGCCAGGGAATTCCAACCGAATGTGGTGGTGGCATTGGACGGCGTCCAGATGTTCTCGCCGGTCCAGCTCGAAGCCTTGCGCGCTATGGGCATCCGCACAGCGGCATGGTTCGTCGATGATCCTTATTATACGGATTTGACGACTTCGATGGCCTTCCATTACGATCTCGTATTTACGATTGAGCTGAGTTGTTACCATTTGTACAAAGATATGGGCCATTCAAATGTGCATTATTTGCCCTTGGGTGTCCATCCAAAATATTTTCAGCCCATGTCCGTCAGCAGCCGTTATGAATCGGATATCTGTTTCATCGGCACGGCCTTCTGGAACAGGGTGCATTTCTTCGATGCAGTTATACCGCATCTTCGCGGCAGGAAGTTCCGCATCATCGGCCTGTGGTGGAATCGGATGAGGCATTACCGCAAGCTGCGATCGGGGATCTGGATGAATCAATGGCTGTCGCCGGAGGAGACGGCGAAGTATTACAACGGAGCCAAGATCGTCGTGAACCTGCACCGCTCATCGGATGATATGACCTATAACCGCAACAGCAGAGGGGTTCCTGCTCTGTCGATGAATCCGCGCACCTTCGAGATCGCCGCTTGCGGAGCATTTCAGCTTTCAGACATGCGGCATGATATGCACAATTTCCTGCAGCCGGGTCATGAGATCGAGACGTTCTCCAGTGTGGAACAATTCGTGGATAAGGTGAATTACTATCTGGCGAATACCGATGCCAGGCAGACGATCGCTCTGCGCGGGTTGAAGCGAACGATGGAGACACATACATTCCGCAACCGAATTGCAGAGATGCTGCAGATTATCACGCAATCATAAGGAAGGAGCGTGGATGGAGATGGGGGCGAAGACACCTTTTCACGATACGGCACAGCAGTTCATCCAGACGATCGACGGCAGCCGTAGAGTGTTCTCCAGCCTCGTGGACTTCTTCTCCGCGATGGCTGCACAGGATTATGCAAACGACTGGGCACCGGAATGGGCGGCACGCTGTTTCAAATTCAACAAAGCTCAGAAGAAATTTCAGCGGGATTTTCAGGAATGGGTGGATTCCATCACAGAGGATGATGTGAAGCTGGTACTGCGCTTATTCGGGAGCGCGGGCGAACCTGTCAGGCTGCGGCAGGGCGGATGGCAGCTGAGCGGATTGCAACAGAACGGTTTGCAGCAGAGTGGATTGAAGCAGGGGGGGGTCTCGTCAAGTGAGTCTAAAGCAAAATGTAACGTATCAACATGATCCAAAGCAGGTTGCTCGACATCATGTGCTTTCAACAGATCCATCCAAACTTGGGGGTGATGATCATCGTGATCTTACACGTAAGAAGGCGCGGACGAAGCGTAAGAAGACGCAGACTCGTTCGAAGAACGGGTCACATTAGACGCGGAGCGGGGTCGAGCGGCGGAAGAGCATCGAGAGCTGTCAGACGGAGTCGTACGCGCACGCGTCTGGCGAGGTGGAGAAGGAGGAGATTAAACCTGCCTGCCCGCCGCAGAAGATTGGCAAGAACTCTCCGCCGCCGCGGCCGCCGGGTGAGCGGCTACAGTCGTGCCTATCGAAGTGCATTTAACCGAGCATATGATCAAGGATTCGCAGCAGGTTATGCGCAAGGGCTCGAACGGGGGCTGTAGCGAGACCTTGTATGAATCTTTTGCGATAAGGATCTAATGCAGGAACTTCGGCACAAGCTCTAACTGATGCTGCAGAGGGGAGTGCCCGACAGCCGCGAACATCAAGCTCCGCGGTTGTCGGGCCGCGTTGTGAATTACATGAGCATGATGATCCCGCAGCTGACTAAGCCCGCACCAAAGCCGTACAGCAATACTTTCTGGCCGGGTTTAATACGGCCGTCCTGCATTGCCGGTGACAAGGCCAAGGGGATCGATGCGGCGGAAGTGTTGCCGAAGTACTCCATGCTGGTCAAAGTGCGCGAGAGCGCGATCCCGCTCTTCTCGCAGATCGATTCGATCATCCTCATGTTCGCGCTGTGCGGGACGAACCAATCGACTTCAGCGGCTGCAAGACCGGCTTCTTCGAGAAGTTTGGCGATCCCTGTGCTGACTTCTGTCACTGCCCAGCGGTATACTTCACGTCCGTTCTGCACGATACAGCCGCTTCCCGTCAGAGGCTGTCCGTTCATCTGATGGGAGAGACCGCTGCGGTAGACATGGAGCCCGCCGCTGCCGTCCGTCGTGAAGTGCGAAGCGATGATCATCGGTTCAGGGTCCGCCTGCTCTCTGGCTTCCTGAGCTTCGATCAAGACGACACCCGCACCGTCGCCGAACAAGATACAGGTGGAACGGTCCTTGTAGTCCGTGATCTTGGACATCGTATCAGCTCCGAAGATCAGCGCTTTGCGGTGTGCTCCTGCCATGATGAGCTGGTCCGCCAGGTATACGCCGTAGGTAAAGCCTGCACAGGCTGCACTCAAGTCGAAGGCGGCTGCCCTGGAGGAGATCTTCAGCCGATGCTGAATCTGGGCTGCCGTGCTCGGGAAACCATAGTCCGGTGTCGAGGTGGCGACGATGATAAGATCCACATCATGCAATTCTGCACCGGATCGCTGCACGAGGTCCTTCGCAGCCTCGACGCAGAGGTCGCTTGTAAACTGATGTTCGGCGGCAATACGCCGCTGCCGCATCCCCGTGCGGCGGAGAATCCACTCATCGCTCGTATCGACCATTTTCTCAAGATCGTGATTGGTAAGGATGCGTTCCGGTACATAGGTTCCGACAGCTGTGATTCTGGCGGCAGCTGTGGAGAAATTGGTCTTGGACATGGCGGTGGATCACCTCATTATATTTATTTATGATCTGGTTCTATGATCTGATTCTAATTTTTTTATTATAATCTACAAGATAAGCTGCCTCCCAGTCAATTAATTTGATGAATGCTGAAATTTGTTGAATATTTTGCACTTCATAAGCATAACATCGCTGAATCGGCATAAGATGATAGTGAATTTTCATCCTTCGGATCATGGTTATCGGCTCCATAACCGAACAAGTAAACGAATGAACCAGTGGACGAACAAAAGAATCCGGTTGTTACAGGCGGACAGCTTCTATAAGTATCAGTCTTTGTGAAAATCGACTATTAGGAAAGGAATGAAGAAAAATGGCAAATCAGGAGCAGGCCGTAGAGTTGGAAGAAATGATGATAGGGGAGGAAATGTCCGCAGATCCATTCTTATTAGCTGATGATGATTACGATGAAGCAGACGATTTCGATGAGTTGGCGAATGATGAGGATTTCGATGAAGATGACAATGAAGTATTCAATGATGATGTAAGGACAGCGGATGATGATGACGAAGACGACGAGGACGAAGGCGATGAAGACGATGACGAGGACGACGATGATGATGAAGACGATTCTCGAGATGAAGATGCGGAGGATGATGAAGACGACGATGACTACGAAGAAGATGATGATGACGAGGATGATGATGAGGATGATGAGGATGATGACGAGGATGATGAGGATGACGAGGATGATGACGAGGATGATGAGGATGATGAGGATGATGACGAGGATGATGAGGATGATGACGACAAGGACGATGACTGAATTCTTGGTCCTTGGTTAAGTCATAGGAGATGTACATGAATTGAGGCGAATAAGGGAGGCGAATGATTCGTCTCTCTTTGTTGTTGTGCTAGACGATAGAAAATATCGTCCTAGCATGTCCTCAGCGCATCTTTCATCATGTGCAAAGGCAGATATGCTGCACACAATCGGCGGAGGCTTCCTACAGCGGACTTAAATGTGATATGTTAGAAGAGGATACGGAGAAAACTGGCTATATGAAGGAGGCTTTGATCACTGATGATCAGCAAGGCGCAACGCGGCACATACAAAGGAGAAGAAGCAGTCATCCTGCAATATGGTACATACGAAGCAACGGTGCTCCCTAATATCGGGGCGAATCTGATCTCTTATCGCATCACGGACAAGCAATACACGATTCTAAGGGAACCGGAGTCGATCGAAGAACTGCGTGCCAATCCCGGCGTATACGGGATTCCGATCCTGTTCCCGCCGAATCGTTATGAAGACGGGAAATTCCCGTGGAATGGCAAAGTATATGAATTCCCGGTGAACGAAGAAGCGACCAACAACCATCTGCACGGTTTCTTGATGGATATCCCTTGGAAAGTCGATCAGATCAGTGCAGACGAAAGTGAAAGCCGTGTCGTTCTGTCTGTAACGGTGGATGAAGATCATCCGGTGTACCGTTACCTGCCGCACCGCTTCACCGTTCGTCTAAGATATGCACTCGATCGTTTCGGCTTAAGCCAGCAAGTGACGGTACACAATGAAGGCAAGGATGCGATGCCTTGTCTGCTTGCATTCCATACGGCGATCAACGCTCCGTTCGCGCCGAACAGCAAGCCGTCGGATTATACGTTCAAGATCACGATCGGCAACCGCTGGGAGCTGAATGAGCGCATGCTGCCAACGGGTAAATTCCAGCCGCTGACGGCAGAAGAAGAACAGATGAAGCGCGGCGGGGTATCTCCTTATTTTGCAGCGATGGATAACCACTATACGAGTAAGCCGCAGAACGGCCGCAACCGCATGGAGTTGTACGATGCGAGCGAACAGGTAACCCTCGTATATGATGTCGGCACGGCATTTAAGCAATGGATGGTCTGGAACAATAATCGTTCGGAGAAGTTTTTCTGCCCGGAGCCGCAGATGAACCTCGTCAATGCACCGAATGTAGATCTGCCTGCCGATGAGATCGGCCTGTTAGGTTTACAGCCGGGCGAGATCTTCGAAGAGACGAGCAGAATCTATCTCGTGAATGGAAAACTGTCATAAGCTGTACTTCATTCTACACACGGCACGGTGCGCTGAACTTCTTATGACGAAAGCGCATTAGCTCATTACTATTCATATCTCTAAAACATGAAGCCGGATACGGGACGAGATCTGCTTCCTCATCAGCAGTCCTGATTTTGCTCTATCAGGTGTCTGCATGAAGAGAGCAAAGGGACCCGTGTCCGGCTTCACTTTAACTATGAAGATCAGTTAGGAAAGATGCGAAAGATGAGCGATTGATGACTTATGACCTGTCGGGGGCCAAGCTGGGAAATTGGGCGTATCTTCCCCGAACGGGTGAGATGTCCAAATTAAGCACCTGACGATTAACCGTCGAATGGGACAGATCTTCACCGCACGGGGATGCGGGACATACGCAACGATGAAGCCACGGCCGTACTGGTGTCCCTAGACGTGTATTGCGCAAACGAAGCTGCATGATCTGCTCAGCAAGACGGATCTGATAACGCGCGAGTACAGCGAGTTCATGAGCGGTTTGTTCGTGTTCTGCCGCCGGGCGGACAGCCGTATACGCTTCGGAGATCGTCTCAGCGATCAAGGCCAAGGCTTGCTGCGAACGGGCCAGGGACTCCAAGATATTCAAGCGGATCTCTTGTTCTCGCAGGATATCTCGATTCATCACTTCATCCATGCACTCCTGATCGATTCCATCATTGATCGAACAGGCTGCTGAGGTCTGCATCGCCGAGTGAAGCGTTGCCCGAGCTGTCATCGGTGCTCACGAGCAGTTTCAGGTGCCTTGCCAAGCCTGCCTCGATTTTCGTAATTCCTTCGATCACCTCGATGAGCTGTTCGTGGATTTTGACCGCCTCTTGTAATTGCGATTCATGGTTCGGATAGGCGGACGAGCTGACATGCTGACATGTCCAGCCGCCGGCTTTGCCCATCTCCTTCGCCTTGGCCTCAAGGATGGCTGCCAGATGATACTGCATGCTCGCATTAGCTGCTAATATTCTAAGATATGCCTGTTCATGTGCCATTAGAGGTCCCCCCTTGCTCAAGCTCCATCTAATCTCCATTCAGCAGCTTTATTCCTCTATCTATACTCCTCGATCCATAGTCCTCAGCATCCTGTTGTCCTCAGTCACAAGCCTCAGCGATCACTCCTCTTCCTGTTCTCTCAGATTCTCCAACACAGGTTCGAGATTATCCGCCAAGGCCTCCTGCAGATCACCGATGCTGTTCAGATAGGCCGCGACATTGCTGGTTAAGTTCATCGCTTGTTCTAGGACTGCATCCTTGCCGCGGAAAGTCATACCTTGAACCGGCACGACGCTGACCAGTTCATGAGCCGTATGCAAGGCGATGTCTTTCGCGGCCAGCAGGATATTGGCTAATTCTTCATGTGCCTTGGCCATATGAGATAGAAAATCAGCTGCCTGTTTATCGATCATCGGATCGCCACCCGTTGCTGTAAGTTTCTTCATATCAGCATATGATCGGAGGCGGCTTAAGGTTCGAAAGGGATAAAGGTTCTGTGAGGCTCGTATGAATCGCGGACACAAGATACAAGCTAGGATTAATGTTCCTAAGATTTTGGATCCAGACAGGAGGATGCACATGATAAGAAAACTCAGTCCAATTCTAGCAACAGCAGCGATCACGATCGTGCTAGTCTCGTGCGGGCAGTTGAACCGGAGCGGCGATCGACTGCAGATGTCCGGCGAAGAGACGAATTGGCAGGCCTACGATGTGAACCATTCGCAAATGCTGAATCGGATGGATATGCACATTAATACGCGTATGGAAGCCGCCGACCATATCGCATCGTATGTGAAGGAATTGGAGCGTGTAGCTGATGCTGTCGCAATTCGAACCGATCGCCAGATATATGTGGGTGTCAAATTAGCTAATACCTATGCCCGAGAAGGGGATGAGATGTCACCGGCGATGCAAGTTCGGGTGCTGCAAGCGGTGCGGGCAGCCGATGCGACGGTAACGAATGTCCATGTTTCGAGCAGGCCTGAAGTGTATGATACCATCAAGCGCTATAGATCGAAGCTGATGAAAGGCGTCTCGGATCGCATCCTTGTCCAATCCTTCAGCACGCGCATGCAGAGCCTGTTCGAGGATTCCGCCCTGAGCCCGTAAACTTGCCCATTTTGCCTTGATAACCGCACCATTGATGTTACCCCTTCATACTATATCTCTGACTGTATCCCTAAACCTTGTAACATATAAAAGCCCGGGCAAGGAGGGGTGACAATATTGATGAAGGGTAACGACCATAAGAACAAAATATTGACAAATCGTGAGCGTGAAGTGTTTGAGTTGCTTGTGCAGGACAAGACGACGAAGGACATAGCAGAGCAGCTGTTTATCAGCGAGAAAACCGTGCGCAATCACATCTCCAATGTTATGCAAAAATTGAATGTTAAGGGTCGTTCGCAAGCGGTTGTCGAGTTGATTCGGCTCGGGGAGCTCAGCATCTAACGATTCCATGTGAAGACCTCACTTTAAGGACCTTCTTTCTGTATTGCCGTGGCTATGCGGAAAGAAGGTTATTAATTTGCGTGGTCACCTGTGTGGACATACGTGTATTGAATCTGAGATGCGGGGAAGCGTACAATGGACATATCGTTAAGCAACGGAAGGAGTATGCTAAGGTGTCCGCTTATCATATCTATGAGCATGGGATCGTCCGTGTGAAGGTGCCGGTGCCCTTCCCCTTGCGGTGGGTGAACGGCTATATCCTGCATGACGATGAGGGATATGTGATCATCGATCCCGGTTTACATACCGAGAGCTCGATCCAAGCTTGGGGGATGGTTTGGGAAGAGCTGCAGATTGCGCCGCAGCAGATCAACAAGATCATCCTGACGCATCACCACCCCGATCACTATGGATTGGCCGGGTGGATGCAGCAGAGGACGGGCAGTGAAGTCTATATGTCCCGTACCGGTCATGGGCTTGCGCAGCGCATGTGGAGCCTCCATTCCGGCGAGTGGATGACAGATGCGCTCTGCCGCATGTTCGCTGCACACGGACTTCCTCAGGACAAGCAGGAGAAGATGCGCGAGCATCTGCGAAGCTTCTATCCCTTGGTGTCCCCGCATCCTGAGGTCCGTTATCTGGAGGAGGGGGAGGAGTGGCAAGCGGGTTCGCTTCATTTTCAGACGATCTCCGTGTCCGGACATGCGGATCAGCATCTGGTCTTCATCGATCAGGAGCGCAAGCTCATGTTCTGCGGCGATCATGTCTTGCCGCGGATCACGCCGAACATCAGCTATCTGCCTGATGAAGACGCAGATCCCTTGCATGCCTACTTAACGGATCTGGATAAGCTGGCTTCCTATGATGTCCAGATCGTTTTCCCGGGACACCGGGATCCGTTCACGAATTTACAAGCTAGAGCAGAAGAGCTGCGGAGGCATCATGTCAAGCGTCTGCTGAAGATGATCGACCTGGTGCAGTCACCGGCAAATGTCTATGATGTCTGCTTGGCCATGTTCGGCGAGGGGCTGTCGATCCACCAGCTGCGCTTTGCGATGTCGGAGACGCTGGCTCATCTTGTCTATCTGCGGCGGCGTGGCTATGTACATATGGACGAGACAGGCTTGCCCTATCGCTTCATCAAGATCCGGGATTACCGGACGGAATAACGGGTATGGGCGATCCGGCTGCTGGCGGCGGCTGCGATCGCACCGACGATATCATCAAGGAAGGTGTGGATCTCTCCATCTTCCTTATTGTTTAGTCTTCGCAGGATGCCGGGTTTGATCTTGTCGATATAGCCGAAGTTCGTCATGCCGATGCTGCCGTAGACATTGGTGATCGATAGGGACAGGATCTCATCGCAGCCGTACAAGCCCTCATCGAATTCAATGATCTCCTGCAGCGGGCTTTCTAATTTGCCTTCTTCGGCGAAGACATCCATCTGGATGCCCGTGAGGATGCAGTTCTGCACCTCGCGTTTGGCGAGTACGCGTTCTATATTTTTGATGCATTCTTCCATTGTGAGATCCTCTATGTAATCGCCTTGCAACAGCATAACCAGCTCTGCAATATCCTCCAGCGTAACGCCGCGGCGCTTCATCCACTCCCGGGCGGCTTCCCTTGTTTTGTATCCTTGTAAACTTTTCTTCATGTCTTGAATCTCCTTATGAAATATCAGCGTTCCTTATCCATCTGACATTATAGTCATTAGTAAGCAGATGTATACTTTGAGGAAAATTCTTTACAAACCATACAATTATTACAGAATGAAAGTGTGGAAGTATTGTGCAGACGGCTTCTTGCCCCTGCACATTTATTGATTTGATGCGTATCTTGCGTTGGAGTTACATATCGCTGGTCATCATCGCTGTGCTATTTGATGATAAGGGGAGAGCAACGACTTTTATGATCGGATTCATGTTTGCTGATCGGAACTTTGATATATTCGCGATCTTTCTGACTCATGTTGATGGTAAATCGACCGGATGGTCTGACGATACAGGGTATGTCTTGGCCGCACCGGCAAGGAATTACGAAGAAGGGAAGGCAGTGACCAGGCGCTTTGCCAAAGGGATCTGGCAAAACTGGGATCCTTCGCCGAAGGATGGATCGGATGAATCGCTTGATCTTTCTTAAGCCTGCACAGTCCGCTGATCAGAGACAGCTCTAGTGCGTGCTTTTTATTATGCAAAAAAATCTCGGACATGGCTCGTTAATCAGTTATAAAACAAGCAGGGGCTCGTATACATAGTAGTACAACATTACATGAGGAGGACATATCACTATGAGCAAAAGAACAGCAAAGTGGCTCATCATCCCGGCACTCATCATGGTCCTGCTGGCAGGCTGTTCAACGGAACAACCCTCGCCGTCCCCATCCATTGATCCGCCGCCGGAAGGGGCTTGGGAAGATGTGCTTGACGAACAATGGGAGATGGATGAGATGGGTGAAGGGGCGGAGAAGGGCGCCTATGCTCCAGTTACGTTATATTATAAAGACGAGTATGGACACGTTGCCCCGGTGACGATGCGCATTCCGATGACGCCGGAGATTGCCCAGCGTGCTCTGGAATATATGATCGACGGCAACACCTCCAGCAAGGAGCTGCCGGCAGGATTCACAGGACTTATTCCAGCGGGCACCACCGTGCTTGGCATGCAGATCGTCGAGGATGAGAAACTGGCGATTGTGGATTTCTCGCCGGAGTTTGCAAGCTATGATGCCAAAGACGAACGGAAGATCGTCGAGGCGATCACCTGGGCGCTGACGAGCTTCCCGACGATCGATAAGGTGAAGCTTTGGATCAACGGCGTGCCGCTTCATGAGATGCCGGTCAACGGACTGCCGCTGCAAGAGCCTTTGACAAGATCCTTTGGAATAAATCTGGAGAGTATAGAAGGCGTCCATCTCGCATCGGCTCAGCCGATCACTCTGTACTTTAAGAGTGAGACGAAGGACGGCTTTGAGTACTTGGTGCCTGTTACCCGGATGATCCAGCACAGCGAGGACAAGGCAGCAGCCGTCCTGCGTGAACTGATCGAGGGGCCGAACAGCCAAGGGTTGTACGCGGTTTTAGCGCCGGATGTTGAGGTGTTGGAGCTCGCGGCCATGGACGATCTCGTGATGGTGGATTTCAATGACTACATATTGGATCCTGAATTCCGCATCTTGGAAGAGTCCATGCAGTCCGTGATCCTGTCCTTGACGGAGAACCAGGTTGCGGATCAAGTCCAGATCAAAGTGAACGGCAATGTTGAGGTGCTTAGCAGCGACAATCAGAGCCTGACCCAACCGGTATCCCGCCCGGATCACATCAATTGGTATAATCTTTAATCGAAACTCTAATCGGCAGCCTGTTGAGCGTCCGCCTGCTTCAGTGCGGACGCTCTCGGTATTGAGTGCATTTATTTTGAGATGATTTTCCTTTCTTCGTTTGTTACAATAGGGAGCGGCATACGCTTGGGATTCAGCATATGTGATGCAAGGCAGAGCTTAGGCAAAGCAGTGATGCAAGCAGGATAGAGCTTAGGCAAACTCGGGCATGATGTATAGAGAGTGAACACGTAGTGAACATGTAGTGAACATGTAGTGAACACGTTAAGGAGGAAACGATCATTGAGAAGCGACGGCAGAGAGTATAATCAATTGCGCAAAGTGAACATCATTCCGCACTTTAACAAACATGCAGAGGGTTCTGTACTAATAGAATTCGGGGACACCAAAGTGATCTGTACAGCCACCGTGGATGAAAAAGTCCCGCCCTTCATGAAAGGTGAGGGCAAAGGATGGATAACCGCAGAGTATTCGATGCTGCCAAGGGCAACCCAGGTTCGCAATCAACGGGAATCGATCAAAGGCAAGCTCGGCGGACGGACGATGGAGATTCAACGGCTGATCGGACGTGCGCTTCGCTCTGTAGTGAATCTGGAAGCATTGGGTGAGCGGACGATTACCTTGGACTGTGACGTGATTCAGGCCGACGGCGGAACGCGGACGACTTCGATCACCGGTGCGTATATCGCATTGGTTTATGCTGTAAATCATATCGTAGAGACGCACAAATTACCGGTGTTTCCGATCACGGACTTCCTGGCTTCCGTAAGCGTCGGGATCTTGAACGATCAAGCCCTGCTCGATCTGAATTATGATGAAGATTCGAAGGTGAAAGTCGATATGAACGTGGTGATGACGGGCAAGGGCGAGTATGTCGAGATCCAGGGTACGGGCGAGGAGGCGCCATTCTCCCGGGAGGAGATGGACAACATGCTGATGTTGGCGGAGTCCGGCATTCGCGATCTCATCGGTTTGCAGAAGGATATCCTCGGACCGCTGAGCGAGAAGATCGGCAACGGACAGTAAGCGAGAAGATCGGCAGCGGGCAGTGAGCGAGCAATGATGCATGAGTTTGAGAAAATGAACAGATATGAACAGAGCTGATAAGGAATCGGCAGCGGAGATATAAGCAGTTAAGACTAGCACAAGGAAATAGTCGGTGCAGGGATGAGGTTGAAGGAATGGATCGTGAAGGGTGGAAAGGTAATGAGAGCAGACTATGAGCAACAGCTCGCAAATGGGAAACAGATCGTAGTTGTCGCTACACGGAATGCAGGAAAGAAGCGGGAATTCAAACAGATGTTAGCGCCGCTGGGCATGGTGGTGCGCAGTCTAGCAGACTATCCAGATCTCCCCGAGATCGAGGAGACAGGGACGACCTTCGCGGAGAATGCGGAACTGAAAGCAAGAGCAGCTGCGGAAGCGCTGCGTGTGCCGGTGATCGCCGATGATTCGGGAATAACCGTAACGAAGCTGGATGGAGCGCCGGGCGTCTGCTCTGCTCGATATGCGGGGGAGGATGCGTCCGATGAAGCGAATATTTGCAAGCTGCTGGATGAGCTCGCAAAGCGGGGCGTCACTGAAGGCGAGGTTGTGTCCACTGCCAGCGGAGAGAGAATGCTGCTTAGCAAGGCAGCCTTCGTATGTTCAATCGTTTATCTCGATCCGACATCGGATGCTGGTGAAGTGAAGATCGTCACTGAAGGCCGTGTGGAAGGTTACGTCGTTGACCGTCCGGCCGGCGACGGCGGGTTCGGTTATGATCCGCTGTTCTATGTGCCTGAATACAGGCGCACGATGGCGGAACTCAGCAGCGAGGAGAAACACGCGATCAGCCATCGCGGACAAGCTCTGCGCCAGTTGATCGAGCAGCTGCGCGGCCGCCGTGAAGAATGAGCCTCTGAGAATGAATAGAAAATAGAATAGATGGTTAGGCGCAGTGATGGATTTACATATGAGAAGCCGCGTTCTTGAGCTGGATGGAACGCGGCTTTGCATTATATTGCATGGATGGTATAGGAAGCGGTGCGTGAGCCGACAGAAAGTATCGATTCAGCATGCAGAGTGCGGGAGACGCCGCGTGAGCCGACAGAAAGTATCGACTCAGCATGCAGAGTGCGGGAGACGCCGCGTGAGCCGACAGAAAGTATCGATTCAGCATGCAGAGTGCGGGAGACGCCGCGTGAGACAACAGAAACTATCGACTGCTATCGTCCCGCCCCGGAACGATCGTCTAACACCGAATTGGTTCACTACCGATCAGTCTCTCATCGCGATCGCCCCGTACGATCTCACGCAAAACTGCCGGGTTCTATCTCTGATGAACCGCCGGCGCGGGCATAAGGTCTAATATTCAAACCGCCATAAGTGAAAATCAGGTTGTGCCCTGCCTGTAACTCTTCAAGATCCACTCCATATCTTAATCCTGCATCTGCACGATCAACATCAACATAGGGATGCATAAGCAGAACCTTCTTCTCAGAGCTAAAAAGAATGCCGTTCTCCAAACGGCAGTAATACAACGGTTCTCCGCCCCGCAGATCCCTTGCTGCAAACAAAGACTGCTCCCGTTCATGCCATACGGCGAAGGCGATGCTTCCTTCCAGCCGTTCAACGCAGACGTGACCCCACTCGATGTACGAAACCAGCAGCACTTCCGCATCGCTGTCAATATGAAACTCATACCCGATCTTTTCCAGATCTATCCTTAGGTCCGAAGCATTGGATAATGCACCGCTGAAAACGATGCAGTATGCGGATTCCCCTTCCTCCCGATACACCGTCTGCGCTCTGTTCTCCCTTACGCTTCGATGGCCTAAGGCGCAGCTGTTCGTCATCCAGATTCCGGTGGTTTCCGGTCCGCAGGGTGTGAGCGTTTCAAGCATCGTCTCTATAATTGAAGGATAAAGGGTCAAATCCCTCTTCCAATCCACCCATCCTGCTATCCCGCACATGATTTTCCCTTCCTTCCTGATTGAAGTAATCGCGCAATCTAAAGGTATGTTGAAAAGGGAAGCATCATGTCTGTCCGTGATCAGGAATCTTCGATAAGGTCAGCGCTTAGATCTCGTGTCACTTTTGAGCCGTTCATACAGCAGACGAATCGCATATATTGACAAAATGTTCGCATGATGGTATTGACTAACTGGGTGGATAGTCCTGTTTTGGAATCCACAACCTAATGTGTATCGCGTCGGACTGCACGCAATGCGCAGTCTAGCGATCTTCATATTGGTTTTAACAATGATCTAACATCCAAGGAGATTGCAGGCAACAGATTAACAGATTATAAAAAAATCCCGAAACACCTCTGCCAAGTGTTTCGGGATTGATACATAACGTCCCAGGAGGGATTCGAACCCCCGACCGTGCGCTTAGAAGGCGCATGCTCTATCCAGCTGAGCTACTGGGACATAAACAAGAAACATCGTTAATATTAGCACAGGCTCGAACGAAAATCAAGGGTTCTGTCTAGAATTATATTTTGACAAAATTTCGTAGGAAAGGCTCGGAAAAATTGCAAAACAAGCGTTTGATTTCCTTGTATACGTTTGATACACTCACGGAAATGGGGAAAGGAATGCGGTGATGTTCGAAACCGGAATACATAACACCGGGGTGACAAATGCCAACGATAATATAATTAATTTTTAAAATAATGTTGTTAGAATCATGCGCAGCTGGTCCGCACCCAACAGCTTCAATCATATAAACAGCGATAGAAGCCGCGGCAAACGAAGCGGCGCTGGAAGCAGCGCGAAGTGAAGAAGTGCTGCAGGAAGTGCTATAGAAGAAGCGCTGTAGTAGAAGTGTATATAACATTAAGAAACGCTGTAAACAATGTAAACAACGCAACTCTATTATTGTCTGTGCAGATCCATGGGCGACTGGATCCCCGATTGGCTGCACGTGTAAGAGGTGGTGAAAGAACAACATGGCATACCAAAGCGAAGAGCATCGAACGCGCAGCAGCAATATCTTCCTGCTTCCCAATACAATCGATTACTATCAGTTCCAGATCACCGAACTTCTTGAGCGCGAGCGGTACGGCGAGGCGAAGGAACTGCTGAAGTTCCTGCTCGATTGCCGGACGTCTGAGACTGAGACGATGGAGGAATGGCGTGCTCTGCTTGATTGGCTGGAGAAGGAATTCCCGCAATTCGATGAGCCCGAAGCGGAAGAAACCGAAGCGGATATCTTGCGCAAAGCACTGCTCTCCCGTGCGGAGGCGGACGAACGATTCGTGGAGCATCTGCTAGAACTTGTTCAATATTCCCCCGGCGTGGATGAAAAATTGATGGCCATCGAGCAGCTGACCTATCTTGATCATCCGCAGATCAACGACACGCTGATCCGCTGGCTGGAGCACACGGAGATCCCGCCGACATTGCAATACGCGGTGCTCAAGGCGCTCAAGAAACGCGGCGTCGTCGGTCAAGTAGCGATTCTTCACGAAGGAGCTCCGCTCTATGTGCGGATTGAAGAGACGCCCGACGGGCTGGAGGCTTTTCCTGAGAAGATGCAGCAGGTGCTGAGTCGGGTGAAGACGGTCAGCGAATCGGAATTCCCGTCGCTGATCTACTTCGCGGAGCCGTTCTGGCTGGAATGGCTGTACAGCATCTTCGGCACAGAGATGTACGATTACCTTCTTAAGGGAGATTTTAAGCCGAATGCATGGGCGGCCGCTTTGCATTTCGTCGTTGCTGACCGGATGCTCGGCGGTGCGAAGCGGGATGAGATTCGGGACCTCTATGAACTGATCGAGGAAGATGATCTGAAGGCCTTTGAGAAGGCCGTCCATTCCTTGGACAGCTGGGCGCGCACGGAGGATGAATGAGGCTTGACGGCACGACAGGTTCATGATTAAGCGCTGCGGCAGCCGGCGGTGCGGAGGCATGCGTTTATTTGTTGTCTTGACAAGGTTTTGTGATATAATGTAATGGTTATACTGGCAGATGTTCGAACATGTAACGGAAAAGTTGTTGGAGGGGAAGGCATAAAATGAACGTCAGTTGGGAAAAAATAGAGAAGAACCGCGGAGTACTCACCGTGGAGGTGGAGAGCGAAAGATTCTTACAAGCACTGGACAAAGCGTTCAAGAAAGTCGCTCCTAAAGTAGTCGTTCCTGGGTTCCGCAAAGGTAAAGTGCCGAGAGCGATCTTCGAGAAGCGTTTTGGTGTGGAAAGCCTGTATCAAGATGCGATCGATATCCTGCTTCCAGAAGCGTATATGGAAGCGGTCAAAGAAGCAGACATCACGCCTGTCGATCAGCCGGAGATCAACATCGAGCAAATCGGCAAGGGCGAGCCCTTTAAGTTCACAGCTACGGTGGATGTTAAACCGGAAGTTGAGCTTGGCGAATACAAGGGCATCGAGGTGCAGGATCAGGAAGTTAAAGTCACAGCTGAAGACGTAGAAGAAGAATTGAAGCGAATGCAAGAACGCCATGCCGAGCTCGTCGTCCTTGAAGAAGGCGAAGCAGCTCAAGAAGGCGATACAGCGGTCATCGACTTTGAAGGTTTCAAAGACGGCGAGGCCTTCGAAGGAGGCAAAGGCGAGAACTATTCCCTCGTGCTTGGCTCCAACACCTTCATCCCCGGATTTGAAGATCAAGTGATCGGCATGAAGAAGGGCGAAGAGAAGGAGATCCATGTCACATTCCCGGAGGACTACCACAGCGAGGAACTGGCTGGGCAGCCGGTGGTCTTCAAGGTGAAAGTGAACGACATCAAGCGCAAGGTTCTGCCTGAGCTGGATGACGAATTTGCGAAGGACGTCAGCGAGTTCGAAACCTTGGAAGAACTCAAGAAGGACATCGAGGAAACGCTGCGTAAGCGCAGAGAAGAAGAGAAGCAGCGCTATGTTGAGAACACTGTTGTGGAGAAAGCGGCGGAAGCGGCACAAGTCGACATTCCGCAGGGCATGATCCGCACCGAGATTGACAACATGCTCCGCGACTTCGAACTTCGCATCCGTCAACAAGGCTTAACCTTAGATCTGTATTATCAGTTCACCGGTCAGAATGAAGATGCCCTGCGCGAGCAGATGAGACCGGATGCGGAGAAGCGGGTTCGCAACTTCCTTGTACTTGAAGCGATCGCTAAGGCGGAGAATCTGACGGTAAGCGACGAGGAGTTCGAGGAGGAGCTCAAGAAGCTGGCCGAACTGTATCAACGTCCTGTGGACGAGCTTCGTGACATCTTCACAGCCAACGGCTATCTTGAAGAACTGCGCACGGATCTGCTCACTCGCAAGAGCGTTCAGTTCCTTGTGGACAACAGCAAACTGGTCAACGAAGTTGCCTAAGCTAGGGGTTAGCTGATAAGCAGCTTTGCCTAAGCAACAAGCCGCATCAAGGTTCGCTGTACAGCGGAATGGGTTGGGAACGAAGTCAGCGTACCGCGGCAGGCATAATCACATACAAGATCGCGAGATGAAGGCACGTTAGGCATTACCCGCGGCGTGCCTTCTTTCTCAACTTCGGGACCAAGATGGTTCACGCGGGTTCCGGTTCCCAAACATAGTTATGAATTCCCAACATATACATAATGAACACGGGTATGAACAGCAAGAATATGGACATAACTCCACCATGACAGTTCAGTGAGTTAATGCTACAATATAAGGCGATAATAAGTGAAGGTTAGGCCGAGAAAGGGTTGAGAACGAATGAATCTGGTGCCAATGGTTGTAGAACAGACCAACCGCGGAGAACGCTCCTACGATATATACTCACGCCTGTTGAAGGACAGGATTATCTTCTTGGGCAGCGCGATTGACGACGATGTAGCGAATGTGGTGATCGCTCAGCTGTTGTTCCTCGCTGCAGAAGATCCAGATAAGGATATCCATCTGTATATCAATTCTCCCGGTGGTTCTGTGACCGCAGGATTCGGGATTCTGGATACCATGAATTACATTAAGCCCGATGTCTCAACCATATGCGTCGGACTTGCCGCCAGCATGGGATCCGTTCTGCTGACGGGCGGTGCCAAGGGCAAACGCTTCGCCCTGCCCAATGCAGAGATCATGATCCATCAACCTCTGGGCGGCGTCAGAGGCCAAGCTTCAGATATCAAGATCCATGCGGATTGGATCCTGAAGACGAAGAAGAAGATCAACGAGTTCTATGTCCAGCAGACCGGTCAGCCCTATGAGCGGATCGACAGGGACACCGATCGTGACTTCTTCATGAGTGCCGAGGACGCTAAGGCATACGGTCTGATCGATGAAGTAATCACCAGACGCGATCTAGTATTATAGAAGATAGAAGGGGTGAACCCGAATGTTCAAGTTTAATGATGAGAAGGGACAACTAAAGTGTTCGTTCTGCGGGAAATCCCAGGATCAAGTCCGCAAGTTGGTTGCCGGTCCTGGTGTCTATATCTGCGATGAGTGCATCGAACTGTGCACGGAGATTGTGGAGGAAGAACTCGGCGGTGAAGAGGAACTCGATCTGAAGGAGATCCCGAAGCCGCAGGAGATCCGCGAGATTCTCGACCAGTATGTCATCGGTCAAGATCAAGCGAAGAAGACCCTCTCCGTGGCTGTATATAATCATTACAAACGCGTGAACAACAAGATCAAAAACGACGACGTCGAGCTGCAGAAGAGCAACATCTGCCTCGTTGGGCCTACCGGAAGCGGTAAGACCTTGCTGGCTCAGACTTTGGCCCGCATCCTCAATGTGCCTTTCGCCATCGCCGACGCGACATCCCTTACGGAAGCCGGATATGTCGGCGAGGATGTGGAGAACATCTTGCTGAAGCTGATCCAGGCGGCGGACTACGACGTCGAGAAAGCCGAGCGCGGCATCATCTATATCGATGAGATCGACAAGATCGCCCGCAAGTCGGAGAACCCATCGATTACCCGCGATGTCTCCGGAGAAGGCGTGCAGCAGGCGCTGCTGAAGATCTTGGAAGGAACCGTTGCTTCCGTTCCGCCGCAAGGGGGACGCAAGCATCCGCATCAGGAATTCATCCAGATTGATACGACGAATATCCTGTTCATCTGCGGCGGAGCATTCGACGGCTTAGAGCAGATCATCAAGCGCCGGATCGGCAAGAAGGTCATCGGCTTCAACAGCGAGGGTATGAAGGCCGATCTGAAGCCCGGTGAATACCTCAGCATGGTGCTGCCGGAAGACCTGCTGAAATACGGGCTGATCCCGGAGTTTGTCGGTCGTCTGCCGGTCATCTCGACCTTGGAGCCGCTGGATGAACATGCGTTGGTCCGCATCCTCAAGGAGCCTAAGAATGCACTTGTCAAGCAATATCAGAAGCTGCTTGAGATGGACAACGTGGAACTTGAGTTCGAAGATGCTGCGCTGGAAGCCATCGCGAAGGAAGCGATCAAGCGCAATACCGGCGCACGCGGTCTGCGTGCGATCATCGAGAGCATCATGCTCGATGTGATGTATGAGATCCCATCCCGCGATGATGTACAGAAGTGCATCATCACAGAGAAAGTCGTGCGCGAGAAGCTTCCGCCGATCCTTACTCTGAAGGATGGAAGCACCCTCGGCGATCAGAAGGAAGAGAGCGCATAAGATGCGTAAGGCAAGATGTGATCTAGTCAGCCAGTGCTCTGGTATACACGCATAGATTGTTCCAACGGAATTATCCATCGCATACTGGCACTGAAGTGCCGGGCGATGGATATTTCGCTATGGACAGCTGTGCGGATGAAATCAGATGAAGAGATTGGGATGAGTTGGTGTATGGAATATAAGGATGGGAGAGTGAGAACATGTACCATCGCAAGGATACACGGCCGGTTAAAGTGGGGAATCTAACGATCGGCGGAGCGGATGAGGTTATCATCCAGAGCATGTGCACGACGAAGACGGCCGATGTCGCAGCGACGGTTGCGGAGATCCGCCGCCTGGAGGAAGCGGGATGCCAGCTGGTGCGCGTTACCGTGAACACAGAGGAAGCCGCCGCCGCGATCAAAGAGATCAAGAAGCAGATCAACATTCCGCTGGTGGCGGACATCCACTTTAACTATCGCTTGGCGCTCGCGGCGATTGAGAACGGCATCGACAAGGTCAGGATCAATCCCGGCAATATCGGCAAGCGGGATCGGGTGGAAGCCGTCGTCAAGGCATGTAAGGAACGCGGCATCCCGATCCGCATCGGAGTCAACGCCGGATCGCTGGAGAACCATCTGCTTGAGAAGTACGGGTACCCGACAGCGGAGGCGATGGTGGAGAGCGCGCTCTACCATATCGGCATCCTGGAAGAACTTGATTTCTACGATATCATCGTCTCCCTCAAAGCCTCGGATGTGCCGATGGCGATCGAAGCCTATACCATGGCTGCTGAGAAATTCAACTATCCCCTGCACCTTGGGATCACCGAAGCGGGAACGCTTTTTGCAGGTACGGTGAAGAGCGCTGCCGGTCTTGGTGCGCTGCTTGCACGAGGCATCGGCAATACCATTCGCGTCAGCTTGAGCGCCGATCCCGTCGAAGAAGTGAAGGTGGCCCGTGAACTTCTGAAGTCCTTCGGACTGATCTCCAATGCCGCTACCCTGATCTCCTGTCCGACCTGCGGCCGGCTGGACATCGATCTGTTCTCCATCGTCAATGAGGTGGAGGAATACATCGCCAACATCAAAGCTCCGATCAAGGTCTCGGTACTTGGCTGTGCGGTGAACGGCCCCGGAGAGGCCCGGGAAGCGGACATCGGCATCGCCGGCGGACGCGGCGAGGGCTTGCTGTTCCGCCACGGGGAGATCGTTCGCAAAGTGCCGGAAGATCAACTGGTGGACGAGCTGAAGAAGGAGATCGATGCACTGGTCGCTGAATATGAACGCACTGGTGTGATCCCGGGCAGGAAGCATTGATCGTCGCAGCTAATGGGAATCGTGAGGACGGGAATATAAGAGGACAGTAATATAAAATGTAAACATCAAGTGAGAGGAAGCGAGTGAGAACCTGTGTGATACGTCCGCCGCTGCTAAGGCAGCGGTCGGGTGTTTCCGCAGGTTTTTATTTCGCGGGCAGGGAAAATTTCATCCGGTGCGCGGACTATCCGTGGGGAGAGAAGGCAATACTACCAACTATAGGCGTTGACAGCGGCATAGGAGGTAGTATTGATGAGTGTGACCACCATTTTGATGTTGATCCAGCTGTTCTTCGGCGTCGTCATCGGTCTGTACTTCTGGAACCTGCTCCGCAATCAGAAGACGAATAGGACGGCTGTCGACCGCGAATCGCGCAAGGAGATGGAGCGGCTGCACAGGATGCGTTCCATCCAGCTGACGAAACCGCTGGCGGAGAAAACGCGTCCGTCCTCGTTAAGCGATATCGTCGGCCAGAAGGAGGGCTTGCGGGCACTCAAGGCAGCGCTCTGCGGGCCGAACCCGCAGCATGTGATCATCTACGGCCCGCCGGGGGTCGGGAAGACCGCCGCAGCCCGCGTCGTGCTGGAGGAAGCGAAGCGTTCGCCGCGCTCCCCCTTCCAGAAAGATGCGAAGTTCATCGAAGTCGATGCGACGACGGTGCGCTTCGATGAACGGGGCATCGCTGATCCGCTCATCGGGTCGGTGCACGATCCGATCTATCAGGGAGCAGGGGCGTTGGGGATCGCGGGAATTCCTCAGCCCAAGCCAGGTGCGGTGTCGAAGGCGCACGGCGGTGTATTGTTTATCGATGAGATCGGCGAATTACATCCCATTCAGATGAATAAATTACTAAAAGTACTCGAAGACCGGAAGGTCTTCCTTGAAAGTGCTTATTATAATTCCGAGGATACGAATATTCCGCGCCATATTCATGACATTTTCCAGAACGGTCTGCCCGCTGATTTTCGCCTTGTCGGCGCCACCACCCGCACGCCCGATGAGATCCCGCCGGCGATCCGCTCGCGCTGCATGGAGATCTTCTTCCGCCCGCTGACCGCAGAGGAGATCGGCGACATCGCCGGCAAGGCTTTCGACAAGCTCGGCATTCCCCGCAATGATGCAGCAATCGCCGTTATTAAGAGATACGCCAAGAACGGTCGGGAAGCGGTGAATATCGTGCAGCTTGCCAGCGGCATCGCGATGACCGAGAACCGCACGGAGATCACGCAGGCGGATATCGAATGGGTCATCAGCAGCAGCCAGATCTCGCCGCGTCCGGACAAGAAGATTCATCCTGAACCAAAGGCGGGACTGGTCAACGGGCTGGCTGTGTACGGACCGAATCTGGGCACGCTGCTGGAGATCGAAGTGACGGCACTGCCCGCGGAACCCGGTCGGGGCAAGGTGAACCTGACGGGCATCGTCGACGAAGAAGAGATGGGGGGAGGCTCCCGCACGATCCGCCGCAAGAGCATGGCGAAGAGCTCCGTGGAGAACGTCCTGACGGTGCTGCGCCGCCTCGGGATGAAGCCGCATGACTATGATCTGCACATCAATTTCCCGGGAGGCGTGCCGATCGACGGCCCCTCTGCGGGCATCGCTTTAGCTACGGCGATCGTCTCTGCGCTGCTCGATCGGCCCGTCGACAACACGTTGGCGATGACCGGCGAAGTAAGCATCCACGGCAAGGTCAAACCCGTCGGCGGAATCGTGGCGAAGGTGGATGCGGCGTATCAGGCCGGAGCGCGGACGGTGATCATCCCGAAGGAGAATTGGCAGGAGATCTTCGCCGGCCTTGAAGATCTGACGATCCGACCCGTGGATACGATCGAAGAGGTGCTGCAAATCTCGCTCGGTCTTGATCATCAGCAGCTGCCGCATGAGATGCCTGCAGCAACAGGGGATCTGATGATCCCATCGGCGGTCCCCATCTTGCATACTCGCCAAGATTGAATTATGATAGCTAACGTTTCGAGGATGCTGATTTTAATTCGCACAACAAGTATGGCCGTTATTGCGTGCCATAGTCATCGTAAGCTGTTTGGCTGCAGCTTCGGCGCCTTAAGCGGCGGCAGACAGCTCCCAAGCGACCGCAGGGAGCGCCCCGCAAGGGATGCCCGGCTGCCAGCCTTGCCGTTGTTGGTGTTTGAATATCAGTTTTGGTAGAATGGTTAGTACATTAAAGGTCCTAGAGAGGAATCGTATGGAGAGGCTGACTTGGAGGTGCTGGAGGATGGGACTGCTAAAAAGTAAAGATAAGCGGCTGCCGCTGCTGCCGCTGAGGGGTCTGTTGGTCTATCCAACGATGGTTCTCCATCTTGATGTAGGCAGGGAGCGCTCCGTCAAGGCCTTGGAGAAAGCGATGGTTGAGGAGAATTTGATCCTGCTCAGTTCTCAATCAGAAGTAAGCATAGAGGAGCCCAAGCAGGAGGATATATACAAGGTAGGAACGATCTCGCGGGTTCGCCAGATGTTGAAGCTGCCCAACGGCACGATCCGCGTGCTCGTCGAGGGGATCGTGCGGGCGAAGATCATCGATTTTGTGGATAATCCGCATTTCTATGAGGTGATCGTACGGGAGCTTCCGGAGACGTATCCGCAGGAACCGGAGATCGACGCCTTGATGCGTTCGGTGCTGAAACAGTTCGAGAGCTATATCAGCCTGTCGAAGAAGATCACGCCAGAAACCTTGGCGGCGGTTTCGGATATCGAAGAACCGGGCAGGCTGGCCGATGTGATCTGCAGTCACTTGCCGCTGAAGCTCAAGGACAAACAGGAGATCCTTGAGATCGTCGATGTCCGCCAGCGCTTGGAACATCTCTTAAAACTACTGAACAACGAACAAGAAGTACTAGAGTTAGAGCGCAAGATCGGGCAGCGCGTGAAGAAGCAGATGGAGAAGACCCAGAAGGAATACTATCTGCGCGAGCAGATGAAGGCGATTCAGAAGGAGCTGGGTGAGAAGGAAGGCCGCGGTCTTGAGATTGAGGAATTGCGCAGCCAGTTGAAGGAAGCCCAGCTGCCGGAGAAGGTCCATGAGAAGGTGGAAAAAGAAATCGACCGCCTCGAGCGGACACCGGCGGCTTCCGCCGAGAGCAGCGTCATCCGCAACTACATCGATTGGCTGCTCGGTCTGCCGTGGAATCATGCAACGGAAGATGATCTCGATCTCAAAAAGGCTGAAGCCGTGCTGAATGAAGACCACTACGGACTGGATAAGCCGAAGGAGCGCGTGCTGGAGTACCTGGCTGTGCAGCAGCTGGTGAAGAAGTTAAAAGGACCCATCCTCTGTTTTGTAGGTCCGCCGGGCGTCGGTAAGACGTCTATCGCCCGCTCTATTGCCCGTTCTCTCGGGCGTAATTTCGTGCGCATCTCGCTTGGCGGCGTTCGCGATGAAGCGGAGATTCGCGGCCACCGCAGAACCTATGTCGGGGCGATGCCCGGACGGATCATCCAGGGGATCAAGAACGCCGGCAGCAATAACCCCGTCATGCTGCTCGATGAGATCGACAAGATGGCTGCGGACTTCCGGGGAGATCCGGCCGCAGCACTCTTGGAGGTGCTGGACCCGGAACAGAACAACGCCTTCAGCGATCACTATATCGAGGTACCCTTCGATCTGTCCAAGGTGATGTTCATCACGACGGCCAACGCTGTACATAATATTCCGCGGCCGCTGCTAGACCGGATGGAAGTGCTGTATATTCCAGGTTATACGGAGCTGGAGAAGCTGCAGATCGCGAAGCGCTATCTCCTCCCGAAACAGATGAAAGAACACGGCTTGGATGCGGAGATGCTGAGCGTGGATGAAGAAGCCTTGATGAAGGTGATCCGGGAGTACACGCGGGAAGCCGGCGTGCGCAACCTGGAGCAGCAGATCGCAGCGATCTGCCGGAAGACGGCGAAGCGCATCGTCGCTAAGGAGACGGAGAGCATCGAAGTCACCGCGGATAAGCTGGCCGATTACCTAGGGCCTGTCAAGTTCCGCTACGGTCTGGCTGAAGAAGAGGATCAGATCGGTGCGGCGACGGGTCTTGCTTGGACAGAGGTCGGCGGCGATACCCTCGTCATCGAGGTGTCGATCGTGCCCGGCAAAGGCAAACTCACCTTGACGGGGAAGCTGGGCGATGTGATGAAGGAATCGGCGCAGGCGGCATTCAGCTATACGAGATCCCGGGCGCATGAGCTCCGGATCGATGCGGATTTCCATGAGAAGAATGATATTCACATTCATATTCCGGAGGGAGCGATTCCGAAGGACGGTCCTTCGGCGGGAATCACCATCGCCACGGCGCTCATCTCTGCTCTGACGAATATCCCTGTGCGCAGGGATGTGGCGATGACCGGCGAGATAACGCTGCGCGGCCGCGTGCTGCCGATCGGCGGACTGAAGGAGAAATCCCTGGCCGCCCATCGCGCCGGCATCAAGAAGGTGCTGCTTCCGAAGGAGAATGAGAAGGATCTCGAGGAGATCCCGGAGAGCGTGCGTGATGATATGGAATTCATCACGGTCAGTCACATGGACGAAGTGCTGGATCATGCGCTCGTCGATCGTGCTGCACCGGTGGAGAGTGGGATTTGATATGAAGATTACACAGGCTGAATTTGTGATCAGCGCGGCCAAACGCGACCAATTGCCGAAGGATGCCCTGCCGGAGATTGCTCTAGCAGGGCGCTCCAATGTCGGCAAGTCTTCGCTGATCAACCGCATGATCAACCGCAGAAATCTGGCAAGAACAAGTTCTGTACCGGGCAAGACGCAGACTTTGAACTATTACCGCATCAATGAGGCATTCTATTTTGTTGACCTGCCCGGCTATGGGTATGCCAAGGTATCCAAAGCGCAGCGTGTGCAATGGGGAAAACTGATCGAGGGTTATCTCCTGGGCCGGGAGTATCTCAAACTTGTGCTGCACGTCGTGGATCTGCGCCATCCGCCGACGGCCGACGACCGCATGATGGCCGATTGGCTGAAACACTTTGATATTCCCACTGCCGTCGTTGCAACGAAGGCGGACAAGATCTCGAAGGGCCGGGTCCCAAGCCACTTAAAGCGGATTCGGCAGGACCTGGAGCTTGCTTCGGATACCATGCTCATCCCTTTCTCTGCGGAGACGGGCCAAGGCCGTGAGGAGTTGTGGGAGTATATTCAGCAATCGCTTATGCCGGGACCACAAGACTGAACATTTTCCATCAAATCAAGAGCATTTACCGTGATCGGATCACATAAAGCTTTCCGAAGACGAAATATCCCGTAATTTGCTAAAATTTCGCATGCGAAACACGAGCAAAGGGCTTCTAAGGTATTGTATACTTATACTTAGCGTTGTTAGTTCATGTAGGCAGCCTTGTGTTTGAAACAAAGGAATTGAGGGATATTTATGGCTAAGCGGTTAGCGACAGCATATGTCAAAACCCAGATCCGTTTAACGGAAGCCGAAATGATGGAATTTGTCCAGTTGTTCAAGAAGCATGGGATCGATATTCACATGCGGGTCTACGATAACGGCAGTCATGTTGTCGTCTTAGAAGAAGGGAAGGATCAGGAAGTTCGCTTAAGCTTTGAGATGGAGCAAGAGCATTATGTTTTCGAAGGTTCGTGCTGCTTTCATGAGCCGGCTTTGGCGAATGCGATGCGGCAGGCGATCTCGCAGTTCCGCGGTTCAGCCATTGTACATCGGCAGTACGTGAACTTCACGATGGAATATTGGTATGAACGCGGTACGGTTGTTCGTATCGTCGAGCGAAGGGCGGGCGGCGCGGAACGAGTCGTGTACAGTTATAACAATCATCTCTTAGAGCTCGAAGCCGTTTTCCGCAGAACCGATGTGGAAGCGAATATCGAGCGGCTGAGGGAAGAGATTAATCGGCTGCTGGACATACGCAGGACGCTCGATCGCTCCGATGCAGCTGATGTGGATAAGAGACTGGCGGATCTGTCCCGTCAGTTGTTCGTATTGGAGGCTTGAGAACCGGCGCGGCACAGCAGAGCATCCGGAGCGCAGCTTACGCAGCGCTTGCTGCAGCTTATTGCGCAGCATAAGGTGAGCATATGCCGCAGCATAAGATGCTGGTTTAGTTGCTACGTAGGGCAAGGGAACAGAAGGCACTTATTTGTGAACGAACGGCGTGATGTTCTAACTCACGGAACTGCGGGGCATTATTCGTATGTTTTGGTTCTGATGCTGAGCTGAAAACGTGGAATAAGGCATCGTAGTTCCGTTGAACTTTCATATTCACAGTTTTTCGGAGCATAAGGTACCGTAGTTCCATTCCAGCGGTGTCCTGGCTGCCCGGCACAGCATGAGCCGGATGAATCCAGCGGGCAACAAACCGCAAAAACCGTGCTGATCCCCTTCTTTCGCGAATTATTCCTGCTAATCTTGACGTTTTCGGAAAAAACTATTGCATTTCTGTGCGATAGATGTTATTTTTAATGCTGTTGGCAAATAGGAACCAGGATTCACTCAGGAAATAGGGTGTTGCGAGAGATTATTCCCTCGAGAAGTGAATGACGTAGGTCCTAGCGGATGAAATTCCAAACATTTTATTCCTAGGAAGGGGGAACCGAAGGTGGAATACTCAACTTTCGGAAGGCATGTCGCTGTTGATGCTTGGGGCGTTCCATTTGACAAGCTGAACGATCCCGAATGGCTGCAAGCACAGTTGGTTGAAGCTGCAGAAGCTTCAGGCGCTACGGTACTATCCGTACAAGCAAGACAATTCGAACCACAAGGCGCTTCGGTGCTTGTGATGTTGTCGGAAAGTCATCTCTCCATCCATACGTATCCTGAGAAAGGATTTGCAGCGATCGATTGCTATACCTGCGGGGAAACGGTGGATCCGCAAGTCGCTGTCGATCATCTGGTCGCCGTGCTGAAACCCAGCAAGACCTATGCGAAGAAGCTGGTTCGCGGATTAGGCGAGATCACGGTAGAAGAACCTGACATGCAGAAGGTGGAATTGATTAAGTAACACGCATCTTACACGAAGGGTCATGGACAGAATACAATCAGGCTGTTGATGGTTGTCCCAAGGACGATCGCGGCAGCCTTTTTCTATTATGTACGGGATAATCGGAAACAGCTTGGACAAGCAGGCAGAAGAATGTCCGCCGCGGATCCCCCATACAATGTCCATATATGCATGTACGAGACAATCCGGACAAGAGGAGGACAACGGTATGTTAAGCAGAAAACGTGCCGGGCGCATCTTCATATGGACGATTCCGCTGCTGCTGGCGGTGCTGGGGGTATACCAACTGGTCGATCTCTATGCGGGCAAAGCAGCTCACCAGAACGCATCGCGGATGCTGTTCGAAGCGGCTAATTTTCAGATCGAGATGATGTCGCGGTTCATGAGTGAAGCGAAGGGAGTCAGAACCAGCGGGCAGCTGAATTCCTTGAAGAACGCCGTATATTCGGCCGCCTATGTGCATGATCGGTTTGCAAACAGTTTTCCAGCGGGACAGGTCGATCGCCTGGAATCCTTGGATGAGCTTTTGCAGTATGTGCTGCATCTGCAGATCGGCGGGGATCGACCGCTGAAGGAAGAAGAGCGGGAGATTCTGCTGGAAGCAGAGCCGCTGCTGGCTGAACTGGCAGGGGTTTACGCGGGGCTGATGACGGAGCAGGGCAAGTTGAACCGATATGAACGGGGACTCCTGCGGGATCTGGATGACCGCTTGTTACATGTGCTCAAAGCCCGCCGATGATGTATAACGTTGGAAAAGCAGGTGAACGATAGAGATGTTGTCGTTCATCGCTTTGCCACATTGTTCGTCATACAATATTCACTTTTATCTATAAGTTGTTATGCTATAATAGGTTTCGTAATAAATTAAACTAATTCTAAAGTAGACTTGCAACGAATTTATCAATGATATACATCACAAGGCGGGTGAGCCCATTGCACACGATCGTCGTCGGGTTGAATTATCGTACGGCGCCGGTGGAGATCCGTGAAAAGTTTGCAGTCACGGAAGAGAAGTTAGCCGAGGCGCTGCAACAATTGAAACAATCGAAGAACATACAGGAATGCGTCATTGTGGCAACCTGTAACCGGACGGAGGTCTATGCGGTGGTCAGCCGTTTGCACATATGCGCCCATGATATCCGCACTTTCTTAGAGGAATGGTTCAGCATCCCGGGCAAGGAATTCGCGAAGTATCTCTATATATATGAAGACCGCGATGCTGTGAAGCATCTGCTGCGCGTGACCTGCGGACTGGATTCGATGGTGATCGGCGAGACGCAGATCCTGGGGCAGGTGCGGGAAGCGTTCTTCGCCGCCCAGAGACTGGGGATGACGAGCAAGATCTTCAATCACCTCTTCCAGCAGGCGCTCGCCTTCGCCAAACGCGCCCATACGCAGACAGCGATCGGAGAACAAGCGGTATCGATCAGCTATGCTGCCGTTGAATTAGGGAAGAAGATCATGGGCAGCTTCACGGACAAAACGGTGTTGATCCTCGGCGCCGGTAAGATGGGAGAACTGACGGGCAAGCACCTGGCGGCAGCCGGAGCGAAGAAGATCATCGTCGCCAACCGCACTCTTGAACGCGCCCAGGAACTCGCCGCCAAATTCTCAGCGGAGAGCTGCCTTATGGAGGAGATCACCGAACGCATCGCGGAGACCGATATCCTGATCTGCTCTACCGGCGCCCAGAAGTGGGTACTGACGAAGGAACAGCTCTCCGGGGCTATGCCGCTTAGGGAGGAGCGTCCGCTCTTCATGATCGATATCTCCGTGCCCCGCAATCTGGATCCTGCCATCGCTGAGCTGACCAACGTGCACCTCTATGATATCGATGACCTGGAGGGCATCGTTGAGGACAACCTCGAGCAGCGCCGCCGGGAAGCGGAGAAGATCGAAGCGATGATCGAGCGCGAGATCAGCGAACACGAATACTGGTTTAAGACCTTGCATGTCGGGCCGGTCATTCGCGCGCTGCAGGACAAGTCCCGATCAATCCATGATGAGACGCTGCAGAGCCTGTACAACAAACTCCCTGAACTCGATGACAGGCAGCGCAAGGTGATTCATAAGCTGACGAGAAGCATCGTGAACCAGATGCTGCAAGATCCCATCACACGGCTCAAAGAACTGGCGGCAGAAGAGGAAGGCGATGAAGCGGTGGAGATCTTCACAAGGATCTTCGCCCTCGAAGACCGGCTGGACGATCGTAAGCAGGATAGCAGAAGGCGCGGGGAGACCGGCTGTGCGGACCGCCCGCTGTCCCCAGCCAAGAAGCAGGGGGACAGTCAGGCAGAGATCGCTTATCCCTTTGAGGAAATGCTGGCGGGATCATAATTAGCTGCAGCTTGCGACCAGGCAGATCATCATCTCAACTCACGCCCTGAGCCAGCTGAGGAAGGTTTTCGATAGAACCCTGAGGGGCGTCTATCGAAACGCCGCAGCAGCCCAGGGCGATTGTATATGAAGCAGGCAGCGGGCATACCGTTGATGCAGTACCCGGTACAAGTAACCGGTTAGTTGAAGATGGCGGATGATGCGATGAGAGGCAGGGAAGGGGCATGAGTATGAGCATGAGTATGAGCATGTATTCGATCAGCTTGCGCATACGCGGCAGGAGGTGCTGTGTCATCGGCGGCGGACGAGTCGCTGAGCGCAAGGTGGAAGGGCTGCTTAAGGCCGGCGGGGAGGTCCTCGTCATCAGCCCCGAGCTTACAGCACGGCTTAGGGAATGGCATGCCAGAGGGAAGATCGAAGTACGGCTGCGCCCCTACTGCGAAGGCGATCTGCAGGGCGCTGTCCTTGTCTTTGCCGCGACGGATGATCCTGCGGTGAATGCAGCTGTTTGTGCTGAGGCGGAGCAGCGAGGAATCTGGGTGAACGACGCCGCTGATCCGCAGCGCTCTACCTTCCACGTACCAGCCGTGCTGCGCCGCGGAGGGCTTCAGATCGCGGTCTCAACTTCCGGTGCAGGACCGCTGTTAGCTCGTAAGATCCGAGATGAGCTGGCAGAGCAGTATGATGAGGGATATGAGGATTTTGTCCGGCTGCTTGCGCAGCTTCGGCAAAGGCTGAAGGAGCTGGATCTGGATGAGCATATCAGGCACGCATCGTATAAGAGATGGATCGCCGACCGCCGGCGTCTGATCGACTGGCTGAAAGAGCGGGATATGGGCAGAGAACCGGAAGGGGAGCTGCAAGATCTGGTCCAGGAATTGCTGGAACAGATGCTGGCGGCGCCGCTTCCCGAGCGCACCCATGGGGCTTCGGGAGCGGAAGCTGAACAGCAGCAAGAAGAGAGCAGGAGGTGATCAGCGATGAGGAAGATCGTCGTGGGCTCTAGACAGAGCTCGCTGGCTCTGACACAGACGCAGCAGGTCATCGAACATCTGCAGCGTATCTGCGAAGATGAAGGGATCGAGGCGGAGTTTGAGATCAAGAAGATCGTCACGAAGGGGGATCGCATCCTCGATGTCACCTTGTCGAAGGTCGGGGGCAAGGGATTATTCGTGAAGGAGATCGAACAGGCGATGCTAAACGGCGAGATCGATATCGCCGTACACAGCATGAAGGATATGCCGTCTGAGCTTCCGGAAGGGCTCGTCATCGGTGCGGTGCCGGTGCGGGAGGATCCGCGGGATTGTCTCGTTGCGCGGGATGGTCTGACCTTCGCGGAGCTGCCGCAGCAGGCGAAAGTGGGGACAAGCAGTCTGCGCCGCAGTTCGCAGCTGCTTTCCGCGCGTCCGGATCTTCGCATCGAATGGATTCGCGGCAATATCGACACACGCCTCCGCAAACTTGAGGAAGAAGGCTTCGATGCGATCGTCCTGGCTGCCGCCGGCCTGAGACGCATGGGCTGGGAATCGCGCATCAGCGATATCCTCTCGCCGGAGAACTGCATTCCGGCTGTAGGACAAGGTGCCCTCGGTCTTGAATGCCGCGAGGATGATGAGGAGGTGCGCAGGCTGCTCAGCTTATACAATGATCGAGCGACGGAACTCGCTGTCACCGCTGAGCGGGCATTCCTGCGCCGGCTGAACGGCGGGTGCCAGATCCCGCTCGGCGCCTATGCGGAGATCGTCGGCGAGGAGAAAGGCCAGCCGATCTTAAAGCTGATCAGCATGGTCGGCACACGGGACGGCAACAGGCTGTTGAAGTGCGAACGCATGGGCAGCGACCCGCAGCAGCTCGGACTGGAGGCAGCGGAACAGCTGATCGCACAAGGTGCGGATGAGATTTTGCATGAAGTTAGGGGATCATGAGAGTGAGAGGGAAGGTCTATCTAGTGGGGGCAGGACCGGGGGATCCGCAGCTGATCACACTGAAGGCCCTGGAAGTCCTGCGGCAAGCGGATGTCGTCATCTACGACAGACTGGTGAGTCCGAATCTGCTCCTGCAGGTGAAAGAATCGGCGGAGCGGATCTATGCGGGCAAGAAGAAAAATAAACACACTCTGAAACAAGAGGAAATCAATCAACTGCTCGTCGACCACGCGCTGCAGGGCAAGGTTGTCGTCCGGCTTAAGGGCGGCGATCCGATGGTCTTCGGCCGCGGCGGTGAAGAGGCGGAAGTTTTGGCGGAGCACGGCATCGATTATGAGATCGTGCCGGGGATCAGCTCGATCTATGCGGTGCCCGCTTATGCCGGCATCCCCGTCACCCATCGTGATTACGCCTCATCTTTCTATGTCGTCACGGGCCATGAGAGCCCCGAGAAGCTGAAGTCTGCGATTCACTGGGAGTTCCTGGCTCATGCGGCGGATACGCTGATCTTCCTGATGGGCGTCTCCCGTTTGGACGTGATCTGTGAGCAGCTGATGAGGCACGGTCGCAGCCCTGATACGCCCGTCGCCTTGATCCGCTGGGGGACAAGAGCGGAACAACGGACGCTGATCGGCACCCTGGGGGATATCGTACAGCGTGCTCGGGAAGCCAAGTTTCTGCCGCCGGCAATCATCGTCGTCGGGGATGTGGTCCGGCTGCGAGATAAGCTGCTCTGGGCGGAGAAACGGCCGCTCTTCGGCAAGCGCATCCTGGTGACGAGGTCCCGCACTCAGGCCAGCGAACTGGCGAAGCGGATCGAAGAACTCGGAGGCGAAGCCGTGACCTTTCCCGTCCTGCAATTTGCCCCGATTCGTGATGAAGCGCGGCTTCAAGTGCTGGATGAGGCGATTGCATCCCTCGCGGCATACGATTGGCTCGTCTTCACCAGCGTAAACGGTGTAGAGTATTTCTTCAGACGCGTGCGCGAGAAACGGCAGGATATCCGGCAGATCCGCGGCCGGATCGCCGCCGTCGGGCCGAGGACGGCGGAGGCGCTGCTGGGTTACGGGCTGGTCGCCGAGGAACTGCCGGATCTGTATCAAGCGGAAGGTTTGGCCGAATTGCTGCTGCAGAAGCTGCAGCCTGGGGAGCGGGTCCTCATCCCCCGCTCCTCAATCGCGCGGGATTATCTGCCTGAAACGCTGCGAGCCGCGGGATATGAAGCGGATGCCGTTGATGTATATGATAATCTTCCCATGGCAAGCCACACCGATTGGATCGTCGATATGCTGCGCATGGGAGATCTGCACGTCATCACCTTCGCCAGCTCTTCTTCGGTGCATTATTTTATCGAGGCTTTACGTCAGCATGGCGTGAAGGATCCCAGTGAACTAGCAAACCGCTGCCAGATCGCCTGCATCGGACCGCTGACAGAAGCAGCGGCCAAGGAACACGGTCTTCATGTCAGCGTGACAGCGCGGGAAGCGACCATTGAATCCCTCGTCGTGGCCTTATGTGAATGGCAGGAAGACAGGTTGGAGTAACTGCGGAATCGCCGGAACTTGAATGTTGATAAGATGAATTCATCGCTTACTTCATTACATATCTTCAGTATTTGGAAAGGTGTGAGGACAGGATGGGGTTTCCTGCAGTAAGAATGCGCCGCCTTCGCTCCAGCAGCGCATTGCGCAGTTTGGTACGCGAGACGGATCTGCGTGTGGATGATCTGATCTACCCGTTGTTTGTCGTCGAAGGGACGGGCGTGAAGCATCCGATTCCCTCGATGCCCGGTGTCTATCACTATTCCCTGGATCTCTTAGAGGATGAATTGCAGGAGGCGTACGATGCAGGGATTCGTGCGGTGCTGCTATTCGGGGTGCCGGATCACAAGGACAGCGTCGGTTCATCGGCTTATGATGAGCAAGGGATCGTGCAGCGGGCGGCGCGGATGATCAAGGAGCACTTCCCCGATCTGCTGGTCATCGCCGACACTTGTTTGTGCCAGTACACGGATCACGGTCACTGCGGCATCGTGGCGCCAGCTGCAGACGGTCGCTCCGCCGTTATCGACAATGATCGCTCCCTGGAGCTGCTCGCGCAGACGGCGGTCTCGCAGGCGAAGGCGGGGGCGGATATCATCGCGCCATCCAACATGATGGACGGCTTCGTGCAAGCGATTCGTGCAGCGCTGGACCGTGAAGGGTACACCCATGTGCCGATCATGTCCTATTCGGTGAAGTATGCTTCAGCCTTCTACGGCCCGTTTCGCGATGCGGCCCATTCGGCGCCGCAGTTCGGCGACCGCAAGACGTACCAGATGGATCCGGCGAACTTGCGGGAAGCGCTGCGCGAGGCCGATGCGGATGTTCAGGAAGGGACGGATTTCCTCATGGTGAAGCCGGCGCTTGCCTACTTGGACGTGCTTCGGGAGTTGAGAGAGCGTCATCAGCTGCCCCTCGTCGCTTACAACGTCAGCGCTGAATATTCTATGGTGAAGGCTGCTGCGATGCAGGGATGGCTTGATGAGCGGCAGATCGTGCTCGAGATGCTGCTCGGTATGAAGCGGGCGGGCGCCGATCTGATCATCACGTATCATGCGAAGGATGCGGCGAAGTGGCTGCGGGAAGAGGCGTAACCGCTGCAGCTGCTCGGCATCCGGGTTTGAATGAACCCAGCAAACGAACGAATAACCAATAAGGTGGGATTGAACATGGCGAATCACAAAGGACGCATCAGCACTCGTTCTGCCGAAGCCTTCGCGGAAGCGAAGAAGGTGCTGCCCGGAGGCGTGAACAGCCCTGTGCGCGCTTTTAAATCCGTGGGACTGACGCCGGTGTTTGTCGAACGCGGCGAGGGGGCGATCATCCATGACATCGACGGCAATGTGTTCATCGACTATGTCATGTCATGGGGCCCCTTGATCTTGGGCCATGCCCATCCGGAGGTCGTTGCCAGCATTCAGCGCACGGCTGCCAGCGGGACAAGCTTCGGCGCGCCGACGCTGATCGAGACGGAGATGGCCAAGCTCGTATGTGAGCGTGTGCCGTCGATCGAGGTGGTGCGCATGGTGAACTCGGGCACGGAAGCGACGATGAGCGCGCTGCGTCTGGCAAGGGGCTACACGAAGCGCAACAAGATCCTCAAGTTCGAAGGCAGCTATCACGGCGCTTCTGACTCCTTGCTGATCAAGGCGGGGTCCGGCGTGGCCACATTGGGTTTGCCTGACAGCCCGGGTGTGCCCGAGAGCACGGCGGTTAATACGATCACGGTGCCGTACAACGATCTGGAGGCGGTGAAGCTGGCTTTCGAACGTTTCGGAGAGGACATCGCCTGCATCATCGTCGAGCCGATCGCCGGCAATATGGGCGTGGTGCCGCCGCAGCCGGGTTTCCTGGAAGGGCTGAGGGAGATCACGAAGCGATACGGCAGTCTGCTCATCTTCGATGAAGTGATGACAGGATTCCGGGTCGGTTTGAACAGCGCACAGGGCTTGTACGGCGTGATGCCGGACTTGACCTGTCTCGGCAAGGTCATCGGCGGCGGACTTCCCGTCGGCGCCTACGGCGGCCGCCGCGAGATCATGGAACACGTGGCGCCGAGCGGTCCGATCTATCAAGCGGGCACCCTTTCGGGCAATCCCCTGGCGATGGCAGCGGGATACACGACCTTAAAACTGCTTGGCGAGCCGGGAGTCTATGAGGAACTCGAGCGCAAGGCGGCGCGGCTGGAGGAGGGCTTTAGAGCCAACGCCGAAGAATTCGGCATCCCCTGCACGATCAACCGCGTCGGCTCGATGGTCTGTCCGTTCTTCACCGATCAGCCGGTGGTCGATTATGATTCGGCGCGCACCTCCGATCTGGAGATGTTCGCAAGGTATTTCGGCCATATGCTTGATCTTGGCATCAATCTTGCTCCATCTCAGTTCGAGGGGATGTTCGTGTCCACGGCTCACACCGATGAACACATCGAGCGAACGATCGAGGCCCATCGCGAAGCCATGGGCCGTCTAGCGTCGGGATCGTAAACCAGCTTAAGGGCGCGGCGTGCCGACATACGGCTTAAGGCACCGCCGCACGGTTTCTTAACGTGAGGGAGGTTGGGGAGATGCAAACCCATTCATCATTCAACGATACTTTCTTGCGTGCCTGCCGCCGCGAGAAGGTGAGCTATACACCGGTATGGTATATGCGTCAGGCAGGGCGTTATGATCCGGACTATCGCAAGATCAAGGAGCGGTATTCCCTGTTGGAGATCTGCCGCCAGCCGGAACTGGCCGCCGAGGTGACGATGATGCCGGTGCATAAGCTCGGCGTCGATGCGGCGATTCTCTATTCCGATATCATGAATCCGGTGGCATCCCTGGGCGTGACATTCGATATCGTGCCCAATGTCGGACCTGTGATCGAGCAGCCGATTCGCACAGCGAAGGATATAGAGCGTCTGAAACCCTTCGACGCCGAAGGGGATCTGTCCCATATCTTGGAGACGATCCGCATCCTGGACCGGGAGCTTAAGGTGCCGCTCATCACCTTCGCCGGTGCCCCCTTCACCCTCGCCAGCTATCTGATCGAGGGACGGCCTTCGAGGAATTATCTTCATACGAAGCAGATGATGTACCGTACGCCTGAGCTTTGGTTCTCCTTGATGGAGAAGCTGGGCGAGATGGTCAGCGCGTACCTGCGCGCGCAGATCGAGGCCGGGGCGAAGGCGGTGCAGTTGTTCGACAGCTGGGCCGGCGCGCTCGCGCCATGGGATTATGAACGCTATGTGCTGCCTGTGATCAAGCGGATCTTCACTTCGCTTCGCGATCTGCCGCAGCCGAAGATCTATTATCCCGGCGTGGCCTCCGGTGAGCTTCTGCCGTTCCTTCAGGATCTTGAGATCGATGTGATCGGATTGGACTGGCGCGTTTCGATTGCAGAGGGCAGGAGAAGGACGGGCGGCGCCTATGCCGTGCAGGGCAATCTCGATCCCATCCTGGTGAATGCTCCCTTCGAGGTGCTTCGCGAAGCAGCGGAGGGGATCATCGAACAGGGACTTGCGGCAAACGGGCATATCTTTAATCTCGGCCATGGGCTGTTCCCGGAGGCTTCCCTGGACTCCCTGCGTCGTTTGACGGAGCATGTGCATGAGTATTCTGCCCGCATACTCAGCGGTTCAGAATAACCGGCAGTTTGTTTACATTGGTTTTAAGGAAGAGAGGGTGTCTATGAAGAAGAAAATCGCGGTGTTGGTGATGTCATATGGAACCCCGGAGAGCATGGATCAGATCGAGGCCTATTATACGCACATTCGCCGCGGCCGGCCGCCGTCAGCGGAGGAGCTGCAGGAGCTGACAGAGCGTTATGAAACCATCGTAGGCGGTGTATTCCCCTTGCGAGAGCATACGAACAAGCAGGTGGCTGAGCTGCAGCGGGCACTGGATTCCCTGGATGACGGCTGTGAGTACGTCTGCTTCCAAGGATTGAAACATGCGAGCCCCTTCATCGAAGACGGGGTGCAGCGCATCGCCGATGCGAGCATTCATGAAGCCGTCGGGGTCGTCCTTGCGCCTCATTATTCCGTGATGAGCGTCGGCTCTTATATCCAGCGGGCTGCTGAGAAGGCGGAGGGACTGGGAATCCGCATGCGGTTTGTGAAGAGCTATCATACCCGTCCCGAGCTGATCGAAGCTTATACGGAGCGGATCTCGGAAAGTCTGGAGCAGTTCGAAGGAGGGAAGACCGGGGTCCATGTGCTGTTCACCGCACACAGCCTGCCTGAGAGGATCTTGGAGATGAATGACCCGTATGTCGATCAGCTGCTTATGACCTCGCGTCTCATCGCTGATCATGCGGGCATCTCCCGCTGGCAGTTCGCTTGGCAGAGCGCCGGCCGCACGGCGGATCCGTGGCTCGGGCCGGACATCCTCGATGTCATGACGGATCTGCAGAAGCAAGGAGTGAAGGAGATCCTCGCTTGTCCGATCGGCTTCGTGTCCGACCATCTGGAGATCCTGTATGACCTGGATATCGAAGCAAAGCAGCATGCGGCGAAGCTGGGCATTCACTTCGAGCGGGTGCGCTCTTTGAACCAAGACCCCCAATACATCAAGCTGCTGCGGGATCTCGTTGTCGAGCTGAAGGACCGGCCCCCTGGTTCGTATGAGATGTAATCGACGGGTTCGAAGATCAGACAGCAAAAAAACAAAAAAGTTAGGCATGGTCCTCCTTGTTCACCCATATATATAGATTGAACCGTCACAGACCGGCTGAGCGTACACATGCAGTTGACCGGTATAGGGATTATGAAAGGTGAAGGGAGGCCAGACCCGTGTCTGAACAACCGAAAGGACTCAGGTTTGATATCTATGAACGGCTGACGCTGTCCGAAGATGCAGCGGGAATCGGTGAATTGGAGGATATAGAGCTTCTGCCGCGCATTACGATGCAAACCCATGATGACCAAGCTGTGTTAAGCGGAGATCTCCTGCTGACGGGTACATATGCAGGGCTCGGGGAGCACAGCGGGTCTCAGCCGTTAAGCCATCGCATCCCCGTAGAGATCACATTGCCGCTCAAACGGATCAAACGCATGGATCAGATCGGCATCGAGATCGAGAACTTCGATGTCGAAGTGATCTCTGACAGAAGCTTGAATATTATCGGCGTTATCTCTTTGAATGGGATCGATACTTCTGCAGAGCAGACCTGGCAAACCTCCGGCGAAGCGATCTTGGTGTATGATGCGTCATCTCCGCATGCGGGGCCAGAGCACGGCGCTGGAGCGGAACAGTCGACGCTGGAAGCTGCTTCTACGGCTTCTGGATCGAGATTGGATCCGCTTGATGCGGCCGCACCAGGCCGCCTGAAGACTCCGCAAGCAGCTGCGCCGGCTGCAGCGGGCGACGGCACAACTGCTGAAGGCGCCGGAGAGGAGAAGCAGCAGGCGTTCCTTCATGGCACGGAGGAAGGACGCGTCGAGAAACCCGCCAAACCCGTCGAGGAACTGAAGGAAACCAAGCCTGCCGCGCCCAAGGAAGTGATCGAGGAGAAGGTGAAGGAGCCGGCAAAGGCGGAAGCGAAGGAGGAGAAGGGCAAGGCTGAGCATGAGGTTGTGCAGGAGATGAAGGAAGAGAAGGCAGAGCCGCAGGTGGAGGCAAAGGCTGATAATCAGGCTGACTTGAAGTTTGATGCGAAGTCCGATATGAAGACGAAGGATGAAGCGGATCTTATCTCGCCGCAAGACCAACAAGCTCTGGATGCGGAACACAAGACGAGTGCAGAGCTGCTGGGAGAACCGGCGGAGAAAGAGGGTCACTCCGAAGATCTTATGAAGAGGGAAGAGCAGCAGGAGATGAAGATCGCTTTCGGCAGCAACAAGCAAGGTGCGGATACTTGGGCGGACTCCGTACAAGGCGTGAAATCCCTGCTCCAGTCTGCGCCGGAAGAAGCGCAAGCACAGGCCCAAGCAGCTGCCGAGCAAGCAGAAGAACCTGTAACAGCGGAGGAACCGCGGGACAATGCGGTCAAGTGGAAGAATCTCCTGCTCTCGTCGGAACAGGACGAACAGCCCTTCAGCAAGGTGCGGATGTGCATCGTGCAGAAAGAAGAGACGCTGGATATGATCGCCTCGCGGTATTCTCTAAATCCGAAGGAGATCGTGCTCTATAATCGCCTCGATTCCGATCGGGTATATGAAGGCCAAGTTATCTATATTCCCACTTACGGGTAACCGTTGGGAAGCATGGTGCCCTAGCACTGAAGAGCGGCTGGGGCATTTTTGCGTGCTGGTTAATATACTTCCATAAGGAATCCTACGTAGACGAGGAACAGCAGGAATAAGAGCAGCACATCGAAGGGCGTCGGAAAGATCAACGTGCGAATGAATTGCAGGATGATTAAGGGAAAACACACGGTCTTCACCGTATAGCGGATGCGAAACCAGAACTTCTGCAACGAGTCCACCTCCTACAGAATGTTAGATTTGCCGAGCGAAGGGTTACGAACATCGGCAGACCGACCCATGCAACATGATGCATGCGAAGGAAAAAAGATCCTTCTATAGCTTATGAGGGACGGAAGAATGGTTATGCTAATTATTGACTAGGCTGATAAAGGCGGGTATCATATTGTTGATGAAAGGCTTATAAGATTCGACAGATCCATATCGCCAAAGATGTTGAACGGGAGTAGTAAGCGGCGAACCCAACCAGAGAGCGGAACCATGATGCTGAGAGGTTCCGTTGGATTGTAACCGCTGAAGTCGCCCGGGAGTCGCTGCTGCCAGCCGGTCCATACAGCCGTTATCTGTAAGAGTGCCGCGTGCCTGTGTTTTCTAAGGTGCGCGGAACAAAGGTGGTACCGCGGAAGTGTCCTTTCGTCCTTTGTGACGGAAGGTTTTTGTATTTTAATAGGGTATTCACATAGGGAGGTTGCTTAAGCGATGGAACTCAATGACCAAGCGAAACAGGACCAAGCGGTTTCGATGCCGACGACCTACAATCCGCACGATGCGGAGGCCAAATGGTATAAATTCTGGATGGACAATGAATTCTTCACCGCTGGAAGGCGCAAGGACGCGCCTAAGTACTCTGTAGTCATTCCGCCGCCGAACGTCACGGGGATGCTGCACATTGGACATGCGCTGGACTTCACGCTGCAGGATATCCTGGTGCGGATGAAGCGCATGCAGGGATATGATACCCTGTGGCTGCCCGGCACCGACCATGCGGGGATTGCCACGCAGACGAGGGTGGAACAGAAGCTGCGTGAAGAACAGGGGTTGAGCCGTTATGATCTCGGCCGTGAGAAATTCCTCGAGCAGGTATGGGCCTGGAAGGAGCAGTATGCGGATACCATCCGCCAGCAATGGGCGAAGATGGGGCTTTCGCTGGATTACTCGCGGGAGCGGTTTACGCTGGATGAGGGTCTGTCGCGGGCCGTGCGCGAAGTATTCGTCCGCTTGTATGAGAAAGGCCTCATCTACCGGGGCAAGTACATCATCAACTGGGACCCGGCTGCACGCACGGCGCTGTCGGATATTGAGGTCGAATACAAGGAAGTCCAAGGTCGTCTCTATCATCTTGAATATCCGCTGAAGGACGGCTCCGGCAAGATCACCGTGGCGACGACAAGGCCGGAGACGATGCTGGGAGATACGGCGGTAGCGGTGCACCCGGAGGATCCCCGATATAAGGATCTGATCGGCAAGACGCTGATCCTGCCGATCGTCGACCGTGAGATTCCGATCATCGCTGATGAGTATGTGGACCCCGAGTTCGGAAGCGGCGCGGTGAAGATCACCCCGGCCCATGATCCGAACGACTTCGAAGTGGGCTTGCGCCACAACCTGCCGCAGGTGTTGGTGATGGATGAGAGCGGCAAGATGAACGAGAACGCCGGCCGCTATCAAGGCATGGACCGCTTCGAATGCCGCAAACAGCTGGTGAAAGACCTGGAAAAGCAGGGCGTTCTGATCAAGATCGAAGAACATGTTCACCAAGTTGGCCATAGCGAGCGGACCGGAGTCGTGGTAGAGCCCTATCTGTCCACGCAATGGTTCGTTAAGATGAAACCGCTGGCGAAGGCAGCGATCGAAGCCCAGCATTCGGGACGCGGCGTCAAGTTCGTGCCGGAGCGCTTCGAGAAGATCTACCTGAACTGGATCGAGAACGTCCGCGACTGGTGTATCTCGCGTCAGCTGTGGTGGGGGCATCGCATCCCGGCATGGCACTGCGAAGACTGCGGCGAAGTAACCGTATCGCGTGAAGATGTGACCGCCTGCAGCCATTGCGGATCCAACCAAGTCCGTCAGGATGAGGACGTGCTGGACACCTGGTTCAGCTCTGCCCTGTGGCCGTTCTCGACGATGGGCTGGCCGGAGGATACGGAGGATCTGCAGCGTTATTACCCGACGGATGTCCTCGTAACCGGATATGACATCATCTATTTCTGGGTAGCGCGCATGATCTTCACAGCGCTGGAATTCACCGAAGAGATTCCGTTCAAGGATGTGCTGATCCACGGCTTGGTGCGGGACGCGGAAGGCCGCAAGATGTCCAAGTCCCTCGGCAACGGCGTCGATCCGCTGGAAGTCATCGAGAAGTACGGCGCTGATGCCATGCGCTTCATGCTTTCGACGGGCCTCACGCCGGGACAGGACCTGCGTTTCCGCTGGGAGCGGGTGGAGCAAGCGCGCAACTTCGCGAATAAGATCTGGAACGCTTCGCGCTTTGCGCTGATGAATCTGCAAGGGTTCCGCGCATCCGACATCGATCTGAGCGGACCGCTCAGCACAGCGGATCAGTGGATCCTGCATCGCCTGAATGAGACGATACGCGATGTCACCCGTCTGATGGATCAGTACGACTTCGGTGAAGTCGGCCGCTTGTTATATAATTTCATCTGGGATGACCTGTGCGATTGGTATATCGAGTTTTCGAAGTTAAGCCTCTATGGGCACGATGAACAGGCGAAGAAAACCACGCAGTCGGTGCTTGCTTATGTGCTTGACCAGACGCTGCGCCTCCTGCATCCGTTCATGCCGTTCTTGACGGAGGAGATCTGGCAGCATCTGCCCCATGAAGGGGTGACGATCACCCTTGCGCCTTGGCCGCAGGTCGATGAGTCCCGCGAAGCGCCGGAAGCGGTCAAACAGATGGAACTGCTGATGAACGTGATTCGCGCCGTGCGCAATATTCGCGCTGAAGTCAACGTACCGATGAGCAAGAAGGTGGATCTGATCATCAAACCTGTTGATGAAGCAACGCTGTCCATCCTGCAGCAGAACACGGTCTACATCGAGCGCTTCTGCGGCACATCGTCTCTTGTCATGGATATGCAGGCAGCGCATCCTGAGCAGGCGATGACGGCGGTGGTCAGCGGTGCAGAACTTTTCTTGCCGCTGGCAGGGCTGATCGATATTTCCCAGGAAATCGAACGCCTGGAGAAGGAGTTGGCGGTGCTCAACTATGAGGTGGAGCGCGTCGAGAAGAAATTGGCCAACGAAGGGTTCGTCAAGAAGGCGCCTGCGAAGATTGTCGAAGAAGAAAGGAATAAGATGCAGGACTATATGGCCAAGAGAGACCTCGTCCTGGAGCGGATTGAGGAACTCAAGCGCCTACAATAATATCAAGAATATCAAGACAGGATCCCACGTGATCCTATCGATTAATAAGATTCACGGAGCCGGAGAGTGCGCCTGGGATTCGATGGTCTCGCCTCCTCCCTTGTCCGCTCGCCCGGCTCCGGATCTCAGCCCGCAATGATGCTGATGATCTCGTTCTTACAGCTGCCCAATCATATACGGGGCAACATCATATAGTAAAGAAGGTAATGAAGATGAGCTTTCGTACCTATGAAGAAGCCGTACAATGGATCACGGAATTGCGTGCAAACGGCATCAAACCAGGTCTAAAGCGAATGGAATATTTCATGAAAACCTTCGACCATCCGGAACGGCGGCTTAAATATATCCATGTTGCTGGAACGAATGGAAAGGGTTCCACCTGCGCGATGATCGGTCAGGTGCTGCGCAGGGCCGGATATGATGTAGGGACCTTCACCTCCCCCTATATCGAGAAATTCACCGAACGCATCACGTTTAACGGGGAGCCGATCTCCGAGGAAGATGTGCTCCGCTTAAGCAATCGCATCAAGCCGGTGGCGGATGAGATCGGTGCGACGGAACTCGGGTATCCGACGATGTTTGAAATCTGTGTCACCATGGCGATACTGTATTTTGCAGAGGTGACGTATCCTTACTACGTCGTATGGGAAACAGGGCTCGGGGGGAGATTGGACAGCACGAATATCGTCGTTCCTCTCGTCTCCGTCATCACGAACATCGGGATGGACCATACCGATTTGCTCGGCGATACGATCGAGAAGATCGCAGCGGAGAAGGCGGGCATCATCAAACCGGGCGTTCCCGTCGTGACCACGGCCGAGCAGCCGGAAGCGCTGCATGTGATTGAAGAGACGGCTGCAGAGCGCAAGTCAGCGCTGTACCGTTATAAACAGCACTTTGACTATGTTCTGAGCCGGCGGGAAGACGGCACGAAGGCGATGGACTTCGTCGGTCCCTTCCGCGAATACGGGGACCTCAGGATCTCGCTTCAAGGAGATCATCAGTTCAAAAATGCTGCAGCCGCTGTGATGACCCTCGAGGTGCTGCGTCAATATTATGCCTTGATCCTCGAAGAGGAGGATCTTAAGGCTGCGCTGACGGAAGTAGAGTGGCCGGGCAGATTGGAGGAAGTCAGCCGGAAGCCGCGGATCATCGTGGACGGAGCTCACAATCCAGAGGGAGCTGGCGTGCTTGCTGACGCCTTGCGAGAGTCATATTCTTACGAACGTCTGCATATCATGGCGGGGATGCTGAGTAAGAAGCATCACCGGGAGTACTTCGAACATATACTTCCATTAGCGGATACCTTGATCATCACTCAGCCTGACTTCCGGCAGCCGATGGATGCAGCAGAACTGAGTGAATTGATCTCCAAGATGAAACAAGATCTGGCGCTCGATCGGCCGGAATTGGTGATAGAACCTGACTGGCAGCAGGCAGTGAAGAAGCTGCGTCAGCTGACGGGACCAGATGATCTTGCAGTCGTCACCGGATCGTTGTATCTCGTTGCAGATGTTCGTTCCATGCTTTTAAATCAATCTCATTCTGAAAAAGGTTGGTGAAGCGGTTTGAACACCCAGGAGCACGTCCACTTTATCGGGATCGGCGGTTATGGCATGAGCGCCATCGCCCGCGTGTTGTTGGAGATGGGATATCGGGTCAGCGGTTCGGATGAAGTGCGTCAGGAACTAACGGAGAAATTAGCCGCCAGAGGCGCCAGAGTATACATCGGACATCAGGCAGAACATGTCAAAGGGGCTGATCTCGTCGTCTATTCTTCGGCGCTGCCGAAGGATAACGTGGAGATGGTGGCAGCGGAGAAGCTGAACATCCCGATCATCCACCGCTCGCAGATGCTGGCTCGCTTGTTAAATGCCCGCAAAGGAATCGCCGTGGCCGGTGCTCATGGGAAAACAACCACATCTTCGATGATCGCCCTGGTGATGGAAGCCTGCGGAACGGATCCGACCTATATCATCGGCGGCGAGATCCTAAATGTCGGCAGCAATGCCAAGGCAGGCAATGGTGAATATGTGGTCGCAGAAGCGGATGAAAGCGACGGCTCCTTCCTCCAATACCATCCGATCCTCGGCATCGTAACGAACATCGAAGCGGATCATCTGGAGAACTACGGCGGGAGCTTCGAGAATCTCAAGCGAGCTTACGCCCAATTCCTGAGCCAGGTGAAAGAAGGAGGCAAGGCCATTCTCTGCGCGGATGATGTGTATCTGCGCGAGATGCTGCCGAAGCTGAAGACGCCGGTCATCACCTACGGCATCGATCATGAAGCGGACTATATGGCGCGGGATATCAAGCTCGGAGACCGGTACATCTCCTTCACCGTGGTTGAACGTGGACAAGAACTGGGGCATCTTGAGCTCAATGTACCTGGCCGGCACAATGTGCTGAATGCCTTAGCCACGTTGATTACCTGCCTCGAATCAGGACTAAGCTTTGCCCAGGTGAAGGAAGCGATCAAACAGTTCCGCGGGGCGAAGCGCCGCTTCCAGGTGCTCGGAGAAGTGAACGACATCCTCGTCATCGACGACTATGCCCATCATCCGACGGAGATCGAAGCGACGATCATGGCAGCCAAATCCACCGGCAAACGGATCGTCGCCGTCTTCCAGCCGCAGCGGTATTCGCGTACCTTCTTCCTGCTCGATTCCTTCAGCCGCGCATTCCCGGAGGCCGATGAGGTGGTGCTGACGGATATCTATTCACCTGTTGGAGAAGAGCAGATCGAAGGCGTCAGCGCTGCTAAGCTGGCGGAGATGATTCGCGCCAACAGCAATCCGAATGTGCGCTACTTCCCGGCCAAGGAGGATGTGCTTGCCTATCTGCGCAGCAGCGTACATCCCGGGGATCTCGTGCTGACGATGGGCGCGGGGGACATCTGGAAAGTAGCTGACGCCTTCGTCAAAGAATTGCAGCAGCGGGACCGCGAGGGAATCCAGCAATAGTGCGGCTTGTGTGTGTTAGGTCAACGTGATCACGGTTCGTGTCATCATGAGAAACAGCTGCGATAGACGCTCCTCTTGCAGCCAGCTGTGTGAAGAGGATGGCAAGAGGAGCTTTATGATTTCCGGCTCTATTAATGCATTTGCATTGGTTGCTGATTGCTAACTTCTAAACCATGCATAATCTATCTCTCTTTCTCATAGATTGTAATAGAAGATTGGATGAGAGGGAGAGTTGACGGATGACGAAGGCACGCATCACCTATCGGTTTGACCACGACAAAGAGCAATTCAGCCGTCTTGCCGCACAGGATGACGGGTCGAAGGATTCGAGCCCAATGACCCAAGAGTTTCATAGGGATCAGAAGATGGATCTGAGAATTCACGAGGATCAGGAGATAGATTCACCGTCGGAGAGGAAGCATGGGGATGCGCTGGATCAAGCGTCGGATTCGATCTATGATTCGCAGATGCTGAATCTGTACACGAACGATTACGGCGCTTGGAGTTCCCCCTTTGATATCGAGGTTGAGCGGTTGGAACAACTGATCCGGGAGAGCGGCAGGGAAGGGGATGCTGATACTGGCGGGGACAAGCCTTCCGGGCTTGCTTCGGTGGATGAGACGAACGACAGCTTCGATATGCAGCAGAGACAGACAGATGATGTGAGGCGAAGAGCTGGAATGGACGGAATGGACGCTGAGTTCGAACATAGCGGCGCGGGTGCTGCTGATGTGGAACGGGACGGACTGATCCTCTTAGATCTTGATGAACCGCAGCCGGCGCTTTCCTATCGTTCGCCGCTGTCTTGGTTCCGCCTCGGCGCATCGGCCTTAGGCGCCGTAGCAACGGGGGTGCTGCTGGGCCTGTTCGTCATCCAGATGTTCTCGAACCTCACGCAGCCGGAAGCTCCGCCTGTATTCACGCCTCAGGGGGCAGAGGATCACTCCATGCAGCCTGTTGCTGACCCGGATGGTCCGGAAGAATCCGGCGCTATGGAGAACCGCGGCGTGAGTGTGCAATTGCCGGAGCATACCGTCTATATGCTGCAGTTCGGGGTGTTTTCTACTTTAGAAGGAGCACAGGCAGCCCAGAATCAGCTGCGGCAAGCAGGCATCGCCAGCGCCTATGAAGCGAGGGAACAACATGTGGTCTATGCAGGCATGACTCCCGACCGCAACAGCGCCCTGCTGCTCAGCAACCAGCTAAGCAGCCTTGATCTGGAGACCTATGTCAAGCCCTATGCACGTCCGGTGATCCAGGCGATTCAATGGGGGGATTCGGAAGCCGAGCATGTTCGGGCTTACTTCTCAGACGGATTAGATCTGGCGCGTATGGTGTCATTGTTGACCCTGGTCCATCTGGAAGAGAAGGTGCTGACGAATTTTGAAGATGAGACGATTCAGGCATTGACCGAGTCCCATCAAGGATGGTCGATGCATGCGAATCATATCGCCGGTGCGGTGCCGGAGGCGGCCGAAGCGCTGTTTGAAGCGATGAATAACAGCTTGACCACGGCCGTTAACTCGCTGTTGGAGTACAAGAAGAATCCTTCGGTCTCCTATCTATGGCAGGCCCAGAGCGCCGTCATGCAATATATCATCCAGGAGCGGGAGCTTCTTGCGACACTGGCAGATTAAGACGAAGCGGATAACTTAAGCCGATATACAGAAAGGGCAGGTTCGTGGAACGGCCGTTGGCGGCGGCTCACGATCCTGCCCTTATGTAACTCTTGTGGGTCGTATGCATTACATCTTATAGCTTTCTTCCAGTCCGCTGCTTAGATAGCGGTCGATGAGCACAGCCGCTTCTGCCCGGGACATAAGTTTATGCGGGGCAAAGGATGTCTCGGATACCCCGTTGATGATCTTCAGATCATACAGACGATATACGGCGTTGGTAAACCATTCTGCCACAGGCACATCGACAAAGGGAATATGGGACTGAAAATAACGCATAAAGGCCTCTGCCGGCGTTGCCGCCTGAACATCTTGCTGCTCCTCCTCGCCGTGCAGCAACCGGTCGATGATCACGATCACCTCGGCCCGGGTGATCTCGCCGTCCGGACGGATCGTGCCGTCCACGAATCCTTCGAGAATCCCGGCTTCGATTGCCTTCACCAGATTGGCATAAGCCCAGTGGCTCTCGTCCAGATCATGAAAGACGGGGATCTCCGGTTCAGTACCCGACGCCTCGCCGTATACCGCCTCGGTTAAGGTCTCGACATTCCATACCAGATCAATCGGTGTTGCCGGCATGTCGCTTTCGGGCTCGTCCAAGAGTCCGCTGCGATCCAGCATGGCGACAAATTCCGCGCGGGTTAAGGAGCGGTCCGGGTAATAATAACGGCCGTCTCCTTCGACGATTCCCTGCTTGAAGAGATGAAGTATGGATTTGCTGGCCCAGTGGCCGGCTATGTCTCTGAATCGCGGCGGCAAATACCGCTCGATTCCATTGGCTATGCCGACAGCCATCTTCTCGCGGAATTCCTGCGTCTTAAGCAGCTGCTCATCCTCGGGATTGGACAAGAAGGCGGTCTCAATCAATGCGCTTGGCATCGAACCCATCCTCACCATGTACACCGAGCTCGCAAGCAATCCGCGGTTCACCGTGCCGGCCGCTTCTACCGCGGCTTCAAGCAGGGCTTCTGCTAACTTGCGGCTTTCCGGCGATAAGCGAATCATCGCTTCGCTCGCGGGATAACGCTGCTGCGGATAGCGGTTGTCATAGTATAGGACGAGTGTACCCTTCACATCCGGGCGATGGAAAGAATTCGCATGGATCGAGACAAGGATATCCGGTTTCACTTGTTCGGCGATCATGATGCGTTCTTGAAGGCTTAGGTATGTGTCGGTTGTGCGGGTCATGATCACGTCATATCCACGTCTCTCAAGCTCATCTCTTACTTTCAATGCGATATCCAGATTGACTTCTTTCTCATAGAGTCCCGTCACCCCGATGGCACCCGGATCCGATCCGCCGTGTCCCGGATCGAGCAAGACGGTCGCCGCTCCTGCCGTCAGCGGGGATACCAACAGCATGACAGCTGTTAAGACGACGATGATCGTTCTCTTCATCACCTATCTCCATCCTCCCTCAATATCCTATTGTAAAGTAAGCAAGAAATGAAAGTATGCAGGAAATAGAAGGAAATGCTCATTGTAAGCTGATAGTTTTAAACGTATAATATGGCTAACGGCGACAAAATTCGCGGCACTTGAAAGAACCGCATGACAAGCTGTGCATACCTAACCCCTAATGAGATACTCAATCCAGCACGTAAAGTTTCAGGAGGCAGACTACAGAGATGAACTATAGCATCGTCCTCGCTTCGTCTTCACCGCGCAGATTGGAACTCATTCGCACCCTTGGCATCGAACCGCTCATCATCCCGAGTGATGTCGATGAATCAGTGGATCCCATGCTCACACCCTCGCAGGTCGTCGAGGAATTAGCATCGCGCAAGGCTTGTTCTGTCGCTTCTGCATTGCCCTCCAACGGTGGGAAGATGATTGTCATAGGTTCCGATACGATCGTCGTACAGGACGGAGAGATCCTTGGGAAACCGCGGGATGAAGAAGATGCCCGCCGCATGCTGCGAAGGCTTGCCGGCCGCTCGCATCATGTTTACAGCGGGATCGCTTGCATCGACGCGGTCGCCGGCCGTGAGCTCCGCGGCCACAGGAGAACGGTTGTCCATATGAAGGCGTTGAACGATCGCCAGATCGAGCGATATATCGCGACGGGAGAACCGATGGACAAGGCGGGTTCCTATGCGATTCAGGGCATAGGTGCGACGCTGATCTCGGGGATTGAAGGCGATTATTTTAATGTGGTGGGGTTATCGGTGTCTCTCTTAAGCGAATTGTTGCTGGAATTTGGCATCGAGATTTTGTAAACCATGTTGCGTCTGTCCACGTCTATACGTTAGGAGGGAATTAGCGATTCAGGGACATGTCCAAGCCCATCTGACCCTGCGCGATCTCCCGCAAACCGACCGGCCCCGGGAACGGATGCTCCGGGAGGGAGTGCAGGCGCTCAGCGATGCGGAGCTCCTGGCTGTGCTGCTTCGCACGGGCACGTACAAGGAATCCGCAGTGACGTTAGCGCAGCGCATCTTGAAACAAGCGGGAGGATTGAAGCATATTCCGGAGATGAGCGTGGTAGAGATGACGAAGATCAAGGGCATCGGCGAGGCCAAGGCGCTGCAGATCCACGCGGGCATCGAACTGGGCAGAAGGCTGTCGCAGCTGACCTACGGTGAACGGCCCGTCATTCGGTCACCCCGTGATGCCGCTGCGCTTCTTATGGAAGAACTTCGATATTTTCAGAAGGAACATTTTGTCGTATTATTTTTGAATACCAAAAATCATGTCATCGCCAAGGAAACGCTCTCCATGGGCAGTTTGAATGCCGCGATCGTGCATCCGCGCGAAGTGTACCGCTCAGCGGTCAAGCGCGGCGCGGCATCGATCATCTGCGCGCATAATCACCCCAGCGGTGATCCTACGCCGAGCCGTGAAGATCTTGCCTTGACGCATCGATTGACTGAGGCGGGGAATATTATCGGTATCGATCTGCTGGATCATCTGATCATAGGGGATGGTGTGTTCGTCAGTTTGAAGGAGCAAGGCTATATGTAATATAATAAATAGGATTTCCTGCAACATTAGTGATTCTACTCGCAATCTGGAAGGGAGACTTACATAACATGCGCGGCTTTACGAAAGATTTGGGTATAGATCTAGGTACAGCAAACACTTTGGTATACGTCAAGGGTAAGGGGGTCGTGCTGCGGGAACCTTCCGTGGTCGCGATCCGTACAGATACGAAGCAGATCGAAGCAGTAGGCGAGTCTGCGAAGAAGATGATCGGCCGGACGCCGGGTTCCATCCGTGCGATTCGTCCGATGAAGGACGGGGTGATAGCGGATTTCGAGACGACGGCCACGATGATCAAGTATTTCATCCAGCAGGCGCTGAAGAAGCAGCGGCTCTTCGGCAGAAGGCCGAATGTGATGGTCTGCGTGCCCTCAGGCATCACGTCTGTCGAACAGCGCGCTGTGGAGGATGCAACGCGGCAAGCCGGTGCCAAGGATGCCTTTACGATCGAGGAGCCCTTCGCGGCAGCTATCGGTGCGGATCTTCCCGTCTGGGAGCCGACCGGCAGCATGGTCGTCGATATCGGCGGCGGCACCACGGAAGTCGCTGTTATCTCGCTGGGCGGCATCGTTACTTCTCGGTCGGTGCGGGTTGCCGGCGATGAGATGGATGAATCGATCATCCAATATGTGAAGCGCACTTATAATATGATGATCGGAGAACGTACGGCTGAACAACTGAAATTGGAGATCGGCTCGGCGTTTCCGCTGGAAGATCCTGAGACTTTGGAGATCCGCGGACGCGATCTGCTTACCGGGCTGCCGAAGACGATTACCATCACATCCGATGAGGTGGCGGAAGCCTTAGCCGATCCGGTGAACAGCATCGTTGATACGGTGAAGATCACTTTGGAGCGCTGCCCTCCTGAATTGGCTGCGGATATCATGGATCGCGGCATCGTCTTGACCGGCGGCGGTGCACTCCTCAGAAATTTGGATAAGCTGCTGGCAAGAGAGACAGGCATGCCGGTCATCGTCGCTGAGAATCCGCTTGATTGCGTGGCGATCGGCACAGGACGAGCCTTGGACAATCTGCATCTCTTTACAAGCCGCTCCGGCCCGGCCAAGAGGGCTAGATAAGACGTGCAGTCCACCGGCTGGCAAGGGTCGTGCCCGTTTAAGGGGAATAATGGGTTCGGTGGTGCATCATGATCAAATTGTTCGGCAATAAACGTTTGATAATGTCGTTGATCAGTCTGATCATCGTCATCGCGCTGATGGGCGTTACATTGGGCAATAGAGGAGCAGTTACCTGGCCGGAGAAGATGCTGCAAGATACCGTCGCATGGTTGCAAGGACTGATCTATAAGCCCGCTGGATATATAGCGGGTTTTTTTGAGGATATCAGCACCTTGGGACAGCTGCGCAGGGAGAATGAGGTGCTGAAGCGCACGCTTTCCCACTATGCGAGGGATACCGCGCGCCTTAATGTCCTCAAAGCAGAGAATGAACGACTCAAGGATCTCTTAAACTTTACAGAAAGACAGAAGTCCGATGAACTCATCTACCGCGTAGCCAGGGTAGTGGCCATTAACCATGACGGTTATAACAATGTGTTCAAGATCGATCTCGGCGCCAACGACGGCATCCGGGAATCCATGGCCGTCGTCACGCCGGAAGGTCTGATCGGCCGGGTCATCCGCGTTGCGGAATTCTCCTCGAACGTGCTCATGTTGACGGATATCAATGATCAAAGTATGAACTCCCGCGGCATCTCCGTCACTTCGATGGAGCATCCGGATTCCTTCGGCGTGATCGAATCCTATGACCACGAGACCGGTTATCTGATCATGAGCAAGATCAAACAAGAGGACCCGCTGAGAGTTGGAGACACGGTCATCACTTCAGGACTGGGAGGCACTTATCCGCCGGGATTAATCGTCGGAACGGTTGTATCGCGCAGGGAAGGAACCTTCGGTATCACCCATGTGGCGGAGATCAAACCAGCAGCGAATATGGACATGACAGGACTGCGTGAAGTACTTGTCGTCGAGCGGGCAGGTGAAGGGGCGAACCCATGATCTGGTATAAGCATGTGCTCTGGTTCGTCGTCTTCTTTCTGTTCCTGCTCGAAAGCTCGCTCATTCCCTGGTTAGTGCCCAGTGCAGCTGTGGAACTGAATCTTACCTTTGCTGCACAGTTTGCCTTTGTCCTGATCCTGTATATCGCAATCTACCTGAATCGGCATATGGCCTTGGCGATGGCCCTTGTCTTTGGCTTCATGCATGATCTCATCTTCTACGGCCATGTGCTCGGCGCTTATACTTTCGGGATGAGCCTCGTCACCTATGTGATCTCGATGTTGCTGCGGGACTCCCATGTCTCGTGGTATGTCGGGATCGGATCGATCGGACTTGGTCTTCTGTCTTTTGATTTTCTGGTATACGGTCTGTATCGGCTTTTTCAGATCACTTCCGTTACCCCTTGGTGGCATTTTGTTCATGCGGCTCTTCCATCCCTGCTGCTTAATCTGTGCTTCACTTCTGCGTTATATTATCCTGTTATTCGCATCTTTGCGCGGATCGAAAGATATGTCGCGCCAGATGAATCGGATGCTTATCCAACCGGCAATCCATGATGCCAGCAGGAAACAGCAATACGACTGTGGAATTGTATGGGGTGGAGGTATCATAGGATCATGACTGGCAAACAACAGCACGTAACGATAAAAGGAAGGAAAGATGGCCTCGTATTCGTACTAGACGACAGATGCCCCTTCTCCGAACTGCTCAGCGAGTTGGAATACAAACTGGAGAATTCGCACAGCAAGCTGCTGAGCGGTCCGCTCGTACATGTCCACGTCAGATTAGGACAGCGTCAGATCACCGAAGCCGAGAAGGATACCCTGCACAATCTCATCAACCGGCGCAACCTCGTCGTGCAGTCCATCGAGAGCGATGTGCCGCAGGAATCGGCGCACCGCCATAAGGTGCTGACCGGGATCGTTCGCTCCGGACAGGTGTTAAGACATGAAGGCAATCTGATCTTCATCGGAGACGTCAACCCGGGCGGATCGATCATCGCCACGGGCGACATCTTCATCCTGGGTTCGCTGCGCGGGATGGCCCATGCCGGAGAAGGCAATAATCCCGCTGCGGTCATCGCGGCATCGCATTTTAAGCCCACGCAGCTCAGAATCGCCGATGCGATCAGCCGGCCGCCGGATGAGTGGGGAATCGATGATACGATGATGATGTTCGCATATATGAAAGATGAACGGATGGAGATTGAGAAGATCACCCATCTGTACCGGTTTAGGCCGGATGCAGTCGAAATATACAAGGGAGAGTGAGACCTTTGGGAGAAGCGATCGTTGTTACATCGGGCAAAGGCGGAGTAGGCAAGACGACTTCATCAGCGAATATAGCGACTGCACTAGCGATGCTGGGGAAGAAAGTCTGCATGGTCGACACCGATATCGGGCTTCGCAACCTCGATGTTGTGATGGGTTTAGAGAACCGGATCATCTTCGACTTGGTCGATGTCGCTGAAGGTCGCTGCCGTCTGCAGCAAGCGCTGGTGAAGGATAAGCGGTTCGATGAATTGTACCTCCTGCCGGCGGCGCAGACGAAGGACAAACTAGTGGTCGAGCCGGAAGACGTCAAGAAGATGATCCTGGATCTCAAGAAGGAATTTGACTACGTGGTGATCGACTGCCCAGCGGGCATCGAGCAGGGTTTTAAAAATGCCGTAGCCGGCGCCGATCAAGCGATCGTCGTCACAACACCGGAGAATGCCGCGGTGCGCGATGCCGACCGGATCATCGGTCTTCTGGACAAGGAAGGCATCAAGAGCCCTAAGCTGGTGATCAACCGAGCGCGCGTGAATATGATGAAGAAGGGCGATATGCTCGATATCGATGAGATCTGCGCGGTGCTCGCCATCGATCTCCTCGGCATCGTTCCCGATGACGAGATGGTGATCAAATCGGCGAATGCCGGCGAGCCGACGGTGATGGACCCTCATTCCAAAGCATCCATCGCCTATCGTAATATCGCACGCCGCATCTTGGGCGATTCTGTACCGCTTATGGCGCTGGAAGAGAAGAGCGGGATCTTCAGTAAAGTCAAAAAGTTCTTCGGGATGGGATGAGATTCTTGTTAGCCAAACTCAAACGCTTGGATTGGATCTTGCTGTTCATCCTTCTGCTGTTCATGGGATTCAGCACGATGATGATCTACAGCGCCACCATAGACAATCAGCAATTCGGTCCGCAGCGCCTGTACTATGACAATATCCGCAACTATGTGGTCGGCTTCATCGTGATGTTCATGGCCGCGATGTTCGATTACCGCTGGCTGCAGAAAATCGTATATGCGCTTTACGGACTTGGCATCATCCTCTTGGTTGGAATCTTCTTCTTCGGCTCTGAGATCAACAACGCTCAAGGCTGGTATAAGCTGCCGGCAGGGCTCAGCTTCCAGCCTGCAGAGCTGATGAAGCTGCTCTTGATCATCATGATCGCGCATATGCTGGCGAAGAGCAAAGGGGAGACGCTCAGCACGCTCCGCGAAGTCGTGCCGATTGCGATCATCGTCTTGATTCCCTTCGTACTGGTCTTAATCCAGCCTGATTTAGGGAACGCGATCATCTATCTCGTGATCATGCTCGGCATGCTCTGGATCGGCAATATCAAGTATTCCCATGTGGCGATTGGTCTCGTGATCTTCATCGTCGCGCTGATCGCATCTTACAATCTCTATCAGGCCTATCACGCCGAGATTACGGAATTCTTCAAAGCACAGGGCAAAGGACACTGGGTGAAGCGGATTGACACGTTCTTGGATCCGGAGCAGGCAGATCCCAACGCTTCCTATCAGCTGCGCAAGTCGATGACAGCGATCGGTTCCGGACGCTTCACCGGAGACGGATTCCTGCAAGGCAATTCCGTCCACAACAACTACATCCCCTATGCTTACTCTGATGCGATTTTCGTCGTGATCGCCGAGGAGTTTGGTTTCTTGGGATCGTCGATTCTCCTGCTCATTTATTTCTTAATGTTGTACCGGATGATCATCGCTTCGATACACAGTTCCACCTTCTTTGGCTCTTATATGATCATCGGCATCGTATCGTATTTTGTCTTTCAGATTTTCGAGAATATCGGCATGCTGCTGGGCATCATGCCGATTACGGGCATCACGCTGCCCTTCATCAGTTACGGAGGCACCTCACTGATCATGAATATGCTCTCGATCGGCATTGTGATGAGCATTCAGATTCATCGCGATAAGGATCAAGATTTATTTGACACGGCTTAAAACCTCCTGCTGCAGTCCCGTTTTTGGGACGGTCAGCAGGAGGATTTTCTTAGTCTTTAGACAATTATTTTTATATTTCTAGTGTTTTTAGGAAGGTATTTATCGATTTATGTCTAATAAGTAGTTGGAAGCGCTTATATATGATGGTGAGGTGTGTCAGTGAACATGAAGTGGGAGAAAGTCAAAGGTCCTAATAATCAATCACCGTCTGCCATGTCGTTGTCACGAAGCAAAGCGAACAAAGGCAATTCAGAAATGATGCTTTCTGTTGGTTTTAAACTGTTTGTCCTTATCTTCGCGAGCATTATCTTATCTGTAAGCGTTACCGGGATTGTTACGCTGCGGGTGGCGAAGCACATCATTGAAGAAAATGCTGCGCAGGCAGCTTATGAGACGATTCAGCAGACGAATGAGAAATTGGATACTGTGCTCGGCGTATACGAGCAGATGATGCTGCAGATGATCACGAACACCAACCTTCACAACTGGTTGTTTACAGCGAACGATCAGAATCGCCAGACCTTTGACCAGTTGAGTGCGCGAAAAGAGGTCCAGGAATATATTAACCAGATCACCTTTTCGAACTCCTTGATCGCCAACATCATGATCATCCCTAAGAATCCAGAGCATCTGACCTTCTCAACCTTGTCGTCCACCAGCGTCAGCATCGATTATGAAGCACCATGGTTCCAAGAGGCAAGCTCATCACAGGATAACCTCTGGCTGCATACGCGCATCGGCGGTTACAGCAACGCCCAGCAGCGGCCGCAGCTCGGTCTGGCAAGGCTGATGAAGACGAGTCTTAATCAGGAATTCGTGGTCCTCTTCGAGATCAACCAGGAGATGTTGAATCAACAGGTTCGCGGCATTCAATTGAGTCCATCCTCCCAGGTATACATAACGAACACCCAGAATCTTCTCCTGCAAGCAGAGGATGAAAGCCTCATCCTCGCAGAGGCAGAACTGGCCATACCCGAGGGCAATCGAGGCATCATGCGCAATGAGGATGGAGAAGAATTCATCGTTGTTGCACATTTTTCTGACAAGGCGAAATGGTTCGTCGTCGGAATTGCCCCCGTTGCTGAGCTGACCGAGGATACAAAGATCGTCGAACAGGTGATCTATGTCATCATCGGAGTCGCTTCCCTTGTTGCCGTAGCGCTCAGCCTGCTCGTCGCAAGAACGATGGGCAGCCCGCTCAGAAGATTGCAGCGTCTGATGGTAGAAGGTGCAAAAGGCAACTTGAACGTGCGGACGAGCTTTAAGAACCGCGATGAGATTGGACAGGTCGGCCGCAGCTTCAATGAGATGATGGAACAGATTACCGAGCTTGTACGGCAAACAAACCACTCTGCAGCTGAGGTGTTGATGACGGCGCAGGAGCTCTCCCATTCTGCAAAGGATACGGCGCATTCGGCGCGGGAGATCTCCGAGGCGACGGAGCAGATTGCCCATGGTGCGGCGACCCTGGCTTCCGAGGCGGAGCGCGGCAATGAGCTGGTCATCGATCTCAGCAAGCAGCTGCAACAGGTCGTAGAAGCGAACCGGACGATGGGCCAAGTTGCTGCCGATGTTCATAAGGTAAGTGAACAAGGTACGGGTTACATGGTGCAATTGAACGATAAAACGCGGGTGACGGAAGAGATCACTCGCCGCATGGTGGAGAAAGTCGATCAATTGCAGGAAAGCACCGCTTCGATTCGGAATCTGCTGGATATGCTGACGCAGATTACTCAGCAGACGAATATCCTTGCTCTGAATGCATCGATCGAAGCGTCGCGATCCGGAGCAGCCGGGCGCGGCTTCATGGTCATCGCCGGCGAGATTCGCAAACTGGCGGATCAGTCGAGACAGTCCATTGATATCGTCGCGGAGATGACGGAGCATATCCAAGGCGGTATCGCGGAAACCGTCAGCGTGATGTCGGAAGCCTACCCCCTCTTCCAAGAACAGATCTCCGCTGTAAGGGATGCGGATATGATCTTCAACCAAGTGCGCGAACGGATGACGGGTTTGGTCCAGCAAGCGGACAAGGTGACGGAAGCGATCGAACAGCTGGAGAAGGCGCAGAGGGTGCTGTCGGATACGATGGCAAGCGTCAGCGCGGTGTCCGAGGAATCCTCGGCGATCTCGGAAGAAGTCGCTTCCTCCAGCGCGGCGCAGCTGAATACAAGCGATGCTTTAGTGAACTTGGTCGGCAAGCTGGAGAGGCTGTCCAATGAGCTGACGGATTCCTTGAAGAAATTTAAAATTTAGCGTTTGCCCCGCCTTGCGAGGCAAGGACATATTACCCCTTCTCCGTCATATACATAGATAGTGACATGCTATCTGACGGAAAGGGGTATTCTTATGCGTATGCGGCTTAAGTCCGAGATCCGGCGGCGCAGACAAGCCCGCATCGAAGAGCTGAAGATGCTGTTATCCCGCTCTGACGCAAGCGAATCAGAACTAGCAGTACCGCTGAGACCGGCAGTGAGATCTGCTGCTTCGGAGATGAGACAGGCCGGCTCTGCGGAGCACAAGCCAGCGGCTCCTCCGCCTGCGCCCATGACAGCTCCTCCGCCCAGAGATCCGGAAGAAGCTTGGAAGAGACGAATGGCTGCTTGGAGTGGACAACCCCTTGCAGAACTTGCTGAGAAGGATTCGCCGGGCAGAAAGCGGAGGCGGCAGATCCCGGCTTGGGGAGGGCTGAGTTTTACAAGCTCCTTTCTCAGCGTCATGTTGTTCATCCTTGTCTGGGGATTGTATCAATTACAGGAAGGCTGGGCCCTTCGCTTGCAGGCATCGGTGCAGAAGGTGCTGCAAGAGCCCTTCGATGTCCAAGAAGCCGCGAACTGGTACCGCTCCATGTTTGGCGGTTCCTATCCCTCATGGATTCCCGCGATGCGGGGAGATGAGCATGGGGGAGAGACCCGGCCGGTGATTAAAGAATTGGCAGAGGTGCTGCGAGCTCCAGGGAAGGGGAAGATCGTCACCCCTTTCGATGTAAACGGCCAGGGCGTGCTCATCCAGATGCCCGCCGATACGCCGGTAATTGCTGCAGCCAAGGGACGGGTGGTGTTCCAAGGTCTGACCTCTTCCGGATTAACGGTGGTGATCCAGCATCCCGATCATGTGCGCACGGTATACGGCTGGCTGGTCGGTGCGGAAGTGGCCGAGAACGATTGGGTCGAGCAAGGGGATCTCATCGCCCGCGGCGTTCAAGAGAAGGGAGCGGCAGGAAGCGGCGTCCTGTATTTCTCCGTCAGAGTCGATGATGCGTATGTGAACCCTGCGGACGTGGTGGATTTTGATTAGGCTGTTTGGCATCCCGGTCCGCATCCACCCGCTCATGTGGATGATCTTCGCAGCCTCCTTGATGACGGGATATATCTTGGAGATCATCGTATTGTTCGGCGTTGTTTTCATTCATGAATTAGGACATGCCGCTGCTGCCCGCAGCCTTCAATGGCGGGTAAGAGCCATCCGACTCCTGCCCTTCGGCGGGGTTGCTGAGGTGGAGGAGCACGGCTCCGTTCCCGCCTGGCAAGATGTGATCGTCACGCTTGCGGGCCCGCTGCAACATGTCTGGATGATCGCCTTCGCTTTGATCTGCGAACGGCTCGGCCTGTGGGGAGAAGCTTGGACGGGATACTTCATCCATGTGAACATGATGATCGGCCTCTTCAACCTCCTGCCGATCCTGCCGCTGGATGGGGGCAAACTGTTGCAGACCCTGCTCAGCCTGTGGATGCCTTATTATCAGACGCTGCATATCTCCCATGTGATCAGTTTGCTGTGCGGATCGCTGATGATCGCTGTGAGTCTCGGAATCTGGCATGCCTATGGCATCGACCTCAATCTGCTTATGATCGGGATTTTTCTGTTCATCAGCAATTGGATGGATTATCGCAATATTTCTTATATCTTTCTGCGTTTCCTGATGGGCCGGGAGCAGCGCATGCGCGGGAAGCTGTCAGGCGGCATGACCGCCCATCCAATCTTGGTCACACCGGGACATACGGTTTCGCAGGTTGTGAGGATGTTGAAGCGGGAACAGTATCATGTGATCTACATCTGCAATGAAGAGGGCAAGATTAAGCAGACGCTTCCCGAGCAGCGGGTGATTCAAGCTTTTTTGATGAGAAATCATTGAGTTGTGCGTGCCATGGCCGCAAGGATCAGTTACAATATAGGAAAGTGAAGCAAACGCCGTACATCGAGGTGAATGACTTGAGAGAGCTCGTGATAAAGTCAGAATCCGATCAATTGCAAGCGGCTCTGCTGGATGACGGAAAGCTAACGGAATACTTCGTAGAGCTGGAATCGCGCAAGGTTGTCGTAGGGAACATATACAAAGGCAAAGTGATCAATGTGCTGCCGGGCATGGAGGCTGCTTTCGTCGATATCGGCACGGGGAAGAACGCCTTCCTGCATGTGGATGACCTTCTGCCTGCCGGGGTCGACAGACCGCAGAACAAACCGCCGATCGATCAACTCGTTCGCTCTGGCCAAGAATTGCTGGTACAGGTGATGAAAGAACCGCTCGGCTCGAAGGGCGCGCGCGTGACTACGCATTATTTCCTGCCCGGCCGCTGGTTGGTGTATATGCCGGGGGCAAGATATGTGGGCATCTCCCGCAAGATCGTTGATGAAGCGGAGCGTGAACGACTGAAGAGGATCGGCGAACAGCTGCGAACATCGGAGGAAGGCTTGATCCTGCGGACAGCTGCCTGCGGGAAGAGTGAGGAAGAACTGCGGCAAGATCTTGAGTATCTGCGCAGTCTCTGGTCGAAGATCACAGCGAAACAGGCAGAGGTACAAGCCCCCGCCGAGCTGTACCATGAGCTCGATATGCTGCCGCGCTTGGTGCGGGATGTCTTCACCGATGAGGTGGAGCGCTGCGTGGTCAGCGACCATCAGCTGGCTGTGCAGCTGCAGCATGTGTTGGAACCCTACGCGGCCCATCTGTTGGAGCGCATCTCCGTTGAAGATCACCACGATGTATTCGCTCATTATCAGGTGCAGGACCAGTTGAACCGCTTGTTCGTTCGGAAGATCTGGCTGGATAATGGCGGATACATCGTCGTCGATCAAACCGAAGCACTGACCGTCATCGATGTCAATACTGGCAAATTCATCGGCAGCGTGGACTTGGAACAGACGGTGTATGAGACCAACATGGAAGCCGCTAAGCTCATCGCGCAGTTGATCCGGCTGAGGGACATCGGCGGGATCATCATCGTCGATTTCATCGATATGAACCAGGAGGAGCATCGGCAAGCCATCGTTGACGAACTGGAACAGTTGATCCGCAAGGACCGGACGAAGACCTTGATCATGGGTTGGACGAAGCTCGGGCTCCTCGAGATCACGCGGAAGAAGGTAAGGGAAAGCGTTGATTATCAACTTGGCGGGATCTGCCCCAGCTGCGGCGGAAGCGGGCGCATCCCCGTGGATGGGAACAGCTCGTTATTACGGTAATTTATCACGTGAAGAACTCTTTACATGAACCGCCTATGTATGGTAGACTGATTTCATGCGCGCTTCCATGCGCTGTAACCGCTCATGCCTGGTCAGCAAGTCTCGTCGTCTCACGATGAGAGGCGGGCACCATCGCGTGGCGAGTCTTAGGATGAGGAGGTGCACCATCACATGTACGCGATTATCGAAACTGGCGGCAAGCAATATAAAGTGCAACAAGGCGACGTTATCTATGTTGAGAAATTGCCTGTCGCTGAAGGCGAGACCGTAACCTTCGACCAAGTCGTTGCAGTATCGGGGGACAATGGCTTCGTAGCCGGAACTCCTACGGTAGCCGGCGCTAAGGTAGTAGGCAAGGTTGAGAAGCACGGCAAGGGCAAGAAGATCATCGTCTTCAAGTACAAGCCTAAGAAGAACTACCGCAAGAAACAAGGCCATCGTCAACCGTACACGAAAGTTGTGATCGAGAAGATCGAAGCTTAATCGGTGGCATCATGATCAAAGTGCGAATTATGAGAGATCAAGACGGGATGATCATCGGTTATTCTGTTGACGGTCATGCCCAATACGATGAACCGGGGAAGGATATCGTATGTGCCGGCACATCGGCGATCGCGGTGGGTACTTACAATGCGATCGAGTCGCTGCTTGGGCTTAAGCCGAAGTACGTCATGCGCAAAGGCAAGATGCGGGTCGATCTGACTGGACTTGCGATTTCCGATGAAGAGACGCGGCAGCGACTGAACTTGTTGCTTGAGAGCATGATTGTCATGATGAAGACGATCGAAGCATCTTACGGCGATTATATCGCTGTGACGGATACAATTAGCTCAGAATAAAGGAGGCGAACGACCATGCTTAAATTGGACCTTCAATTGTTTGCATCCAAAAAAGGTGTAGGTTCTACGAAGAACGGCCGCGACAGCATTGCGAAGCGCTTGGGCGTGAAGCGTGCTGACGGTCAATACGTGAAGGCCGGCAACATCCTGGTGCGCCAACGCGGCACGAAGATTCATCCCGGCAACAACGTTGGCAAAGGCTCGGATGATACGCTGTTCGCGCTGATCGACGGCACTGTGAAGTTCGAGCGTTTGGGCCGCAACCGTAAGAAAGTCAGCGTATATCCTGTAGAGGATGTTGTTGCTGCAGAAGCTTAAGATGATGCTCTTAAGAAGCCTGGCGGATAGACCCGTCAGGCTTTCTGCATCTCTAAGATGTTGCGGAAGCGTGCGTTATTGGAAGTATGTGTTTCCATCAAAAACATGTTATACTGATCGTTAGTAATATGTGGGAGATGGCAGTCCTATGCGGGATATACGGATGTTAAAAGCGGCTGCGGCGGGTATTGCCGCATTGCTGTTCGTCCTGATCTGGGCGGGCGCAGGTCCTGCGGCGGAGACAATCGTGCTGATCGCTTTACTGGCTGTTGCTGCAGTTTGGGCAGCGGCTGAGCGAAGGGAGCAGACGCGTGCGGCCGCGAAGGTCCAGCATGAGGCGGAACGCGAGATGATGCGGGCGATCAGCCACTACCGGCATGATTGGATGAATGATCTGCAAGTGCTTATGGGATACGTGACATTGAAAAAATATGATAAATTAGCTTCGTATCTGGAGAAAATAAAGAACAAACTGAGCGACGAGAGCCATATTGCGAATATCGGCAATCCCTCGCTGAGTTTGCTCTTGATGTCCTATAGACTTTACAGCCAGAATTTTGAACTGCATGTATCCTTGGATAAGTCCATTAATCTGCATACTCTTCCGATCCGCCCGGAGCGCTTGGTTCGTGTCGTGAAGGAAGGACTTCAGCTGTTCCAGGAAGCCGCCGAGCCGTCTACCGGTGAGCAGAACACGCTTGAGTTAACCATCGTTACGACGGAGGAATATGCCCAATTCCTCTATCAATACACGGGACTGTATACCCGTGAGATCGAGAAGTCCTTGGCGGCATGCACCGCCTCTTGGCGGGAAGAAGGATTGATGTGCGAATATCTGATAGAAGATGGACAAATCGCTCTTACCTTGCAGCTGCAATATGAATGAAACGGTTGAAGGATGATAATGGGGTGACAGCATGTTCGTAGACAAAGCGAAGATCTATGTGAAAGGCGGCAAAGGCGGAGACGGCCTGATCGCCTTTCGCCGGGAGGCTCATGTGCCGGAGGGAGGTCCTGCGGGCGGCGACGGCGGCCGCGGCGGCAACGTGGTCTTCCGTGTTGATGAAGGGTTGCGCACGTTGGTGGATTTCCGGTACAACAAACATTACAAGGCGCCGAGCGGCGAGAAAGGACGCAATAAGGGACGGCACGGCGCAGATGCCGAGGACCTGATCGTTCGCGTGCCCCCAGGCACTGTGGTGATCGATGATGATACGCAGGAGATCATCGCGGATCTTACGCAGCATGGCCAAGAAGTCGTGGTCGCACGCGGCGGCCGCGGCGGCAGAGGGAATATGCGCTTCGTCAGTCCGGCGAATACGGCGCCGCGCATCGCGGAGAACGGCGATGAAGGCGAAGAGCGCTGGTTGGTCCTGGAGCTTAAGGTGCTGGCCGACGTTGGATTGGTTGGCTTCCCAAGCGTGGGCAAGTCCACGCTGCTTTCCGTTGTGTCCGCTGCAAAGCCGAAGATCGGGGAATATCACTTTACCACGCTTTCGCCGAACCTTGGCGTTGTGGATGTCGGCGACGGCCGGAGCTTCGTCATGGCCGATCTGCCCGGCCTGATCGAAGGCGCGCACCAAGGGGTGGGGCTGGGACATGAGTTTCTCCGCCATGTTGAACGTACGCGGCTGATCCTGCATGTCATTGATATGGCTGCAACGGAAGGGCGTGATCCCTTCGAAGACTGGCAGAAGATCAATGATGAACTGCGTCTGTACAGCGAGAAGCTGGCGGAGCGCCCGCAGCTCATCATCGCTAATAAGATGGATATGCCAGGTGCGGAAGAACATCTCGCTCTGTTCAAAGAACGCCTTGCTGAATTAGGCCGCGATGAGGAGATCTTCCCCATCTCTGCCATCGCCAAGAAAGGACTGCAGCAGGTTCTGTACCGCGTAGCGGATCTGCTGGAGGAACTCCCGGACACACCGGCGGCTGCAGAGGCAGCAGAGACTGCTGAACGCAAGGTGTACAAATATGAGCCTAAGGACGATATGAGCTTCACGGTGCGCCGTGAGAATGAATATTTCGTGGTTGACAGCCCAGGGATCGAGCGATTCATCAAACGTACTAACTTCAGCAGTTATGAAGCGCAGCTTCGCTTCGGAAGAATCCTGCGCAAGATGGGTGTGGATCAGGAATTGCGCAGGAAGGGAGCGGAGGACGGAGACATTGTCAGAATCGGTGATTTTGAATTTGAATTTGTCGAAAACGACTGAGGAGCTTGGTGAGGCAATCTAGTAAAAAATTTTTCAAGAAATCGAAAAAAAGGTGTGGGAAAATCTAGAATAATATGATATGATCATAGTAGAATTTCATAAAATAAGTAAAAGTTTTCATGAACCGGATTGAAGCGTCGATCGAGAACGATGTCAGTTTAGATCAATATCTAGATAGAGGATCAAGAATTTGTGACTATAGTCTTGTATTAGAGTTATGCTTTGTGAGTATAGTCACCTTCTTGATATAGCGGTTTCCTGCCAATTAAGGTACAATGTTAGCGACGGTTTACAGCGTCGAAGCAGAACGTTGATCTGGCAGCCTCCTAGATAATTGGTCTAACTCGAAAGGACGAGGTTCATGAAAAGTAAGAGCTTTCTCGACACAGCATTAGTTCTAGAAGAGAAGCGTTCAACGATTATCTATTTCTTGTTATTCTATACCATTGGTTTAATCTATCATGTTTTCTACTATTACTTTGCGGCTCTGTATTCCTATCACAACTTTCGACTCGATAAGTTTCTCATTCTATCAGGACCTTATATCATATTAACTTTCCTGCTTCCTTTGTTATTCATATTCATTAAGTCGAAGTATCTGTACTTGATAAAGTATATCTATGTTTCCGTGTTTATCGTCACGACATTCTTCGCCGATCTCGTCAGCTACTGGTTGACCAATCTCTATGACGGCGGGAATATCGGTGAAGTCATCATGGTGATCTTCTCGGCCATCTTCGTGAATCAGAACTTCTTCTGGTTCGTCTCCGTCGGTCTGTTTGCGAAGTATATCTTGGTGGCTGTGATCCATCCGGAATTGTTCTCGCTCATCATGATGCCGGCTGCGCTGGTCGTGATCGTCTGCATCGTAGGTTATGTGATCTTATTGCGATTCCTTGCTTATGTCCGTTCGATCAACGAGGTATACAACGATCACTTTAGCAGCATGGTTAAGGGGATCGTCGCCATCCTCGAGCTGAAGGATCCCCATACCCGGGGACACAGCGAACGGGTCGCTCATTACTCGGTCACGCTGGCCCGCAAGGTGGGCGGATTCACGGAACAAGAGCTGAACACGTTCTATTACTCTTGCTTGCTCCATGATATCGGCAAGATCCAGATCTCTGACGATATATTGACCAAACCGGATAAATTGCTGGACACAGAGTACGAAGTTGTGAAGATGCATACCGTATTCGGAGCCGAAGCGATCAAGGACATCGAAAGTTTACATCCATGTATAGAGATCATCAGGCACCATCACGAACGCTGGGATGGGACAGGCTATCCTGACGGCCTGAAGGGTGAGGAGATCCCCTTGCTGACCAGGATTGCATCCATCGCCGATGCTTTTGACGCCATGACCTCACACCGAGCGTATCGCGCCGCCTTAACCCCCGATGAAGCCTATGCACGCATTATCAAAGGCGCTGGGACTCAATTCGACCCGAATCTAATCCCGCATTTCAAAAATGTGTTTCCGACGTGGTTGTCTCTGTTACATGACTATCATGAGACCCACGAGGAAGAATACAAAAGACTCTATGGTCAAGACAGACGATCATCAGTTAAGGGGGTGAGCTTATGAAGATCCGCAAGCTTAACAAGGTGAAGCTGACTTGCTGGTGGTGCTGCTGGGGACAATCTTGCTGGTGATCCCTCAATGAAAAAAGGAGCTGCTTTTATGCAGCCCTTTTTTCGTTGTACGCCCAGCATGGGCGT
>NZ_BMAQ01000034.1 GCF_015472005.1 Insulibacter thermoxylanivorax
AAGCGGCTCAACGTTTTGGGAAGGCTTTGGAGACTTTCTGATCGAGCACTATGATGTGGATGAAGATACATGGTTGGTTGTCAATGGAGATGGAGCGGAGTGGATCGGGGAGTGTGAATCCTATTTTCACCGCTGCATTTACACGCTGGATCGCTTTCATGTTGCGCGGGAATTAAAACATGGTTTGCGCGAACTGCCTGTGCATTGGAAAGCCGTCCGTCGAGCCCTGGCTGCTTATGACCCGCAGGGATTGTTTGCTGCGATGGATGCCATACCGAAGGAGAGTATTCCAGAGGATCGACGTACCGATTGGGAACGGCTGAAAGGGTTTTTGCGTGGTCATGAGAAGCATCTGGTCGACTACCGCAAGATCCTTGCAGCCAATGGGATCGATACGACCGGGATGCGTCCGATGGGGAGCGCAGAATCGCAGATGCGGGTGTTTGCGAAGCGGACGAAGCGCGGCGGTTACAGTTGGAGCGTACGCGGAGTACAAGCGATGTTGAGATCGATCATTGCTCGCAATGAGGGGCGTTTGCATGAGGGAGAGGTTAGGGAGAACAAGCAGGCGTGCAAGCAGCAAGAGAAGCCGGGATTCCGACTTAAAGATCTCTTTAAAACGCCGAAAGAATACCGGACAGGAGTCGTCAATGGGTTATTACGGACGCTTCAAACATCCAAACAGAGCAGTCCATTGGGAATGGCATTGAAAGGATTGCGTGGATAACGGCAGGACACACCAATAAAGCGAGGAAGAAGGAAATAAAAGCGCTGCCAAGATTGGGTCCGAAACATGAGTTTTCACCAAACTTAGAAGGCTGCCCACAATTGCTTGACACACACCTCGGCAT
>NZ_BMAQ01000035.1 GCF_015472005.1 Insulibacter thermoxylanivorax
TCTGTCGTCTCACACATCGTTTCTCGGATCGACATAGCTGAGTCAACAGTTATTATCGTCTCACGTATCGTTCCTGGGATCGACACAGCTGAGTCAACAGTTACTGTCGTCTCACACGTCATTCCTGCCTCAACGCAGACTGAGACGACAGTTATTATCGTCTCATATGCCATCCCTGCATCCCTGCCTCCACGTGCCATGAATCAACAATAATACGATAACTGTGTCTCACACACCGGATCTCCTCGTCTGCATGTTCATACGCACGCATAAAAGGGCTGTCCATCCGTCAGTTTTCACTGACAGATTGGACAGCCCCTTATATCTGCATTAGAATGGAGGTTTGCTCAATACGACTTCTTCGTCCGCTGTCAGAGTGAGCTTCACCGGCTCCTTGCCTGTCAGCGCACGGCTGCGGCGATCCGGCTGGGTTGTGCCCACGTATACAGAGAATTCTCCAGCGTAGACACGTTTGATCGCCTCTTCATCATAGAGGCCGAAAGCATCCAGCGGCAGATGGATCGTCACTTCCTGCTCCTCTTGCGGATCGAGGTGTACCTTCTTCAGGCCCTTAAGCTGCGGATTCGGCGTACCGTCGCGCTCGACCTTGACGTAGACTTGCACCGTCTCTCCGCCTCTCATCTGACCGGTGTTGCGGATCTTCGCCGTTACCGTAACACCTGCATCAGTCACCTTATCCGTATCCACCTTCACATCGGACAGCTCGAAGTTCGTGTAGGACAGACCGTAGCCGAACGGATACAGCGCATCTTGCTCCATGTAGCGGTAAGTGCGGCCCTTCATGGAGTAATCCGTGAACTCAGGCAGCTCTTCCGTGGAACGGTAGAAGGTAACCGGCAGCTTGCCTTCCGGCGAATACTCACCGAAGAGCAGTTCCGCGATCGCACGTCCGCCCTGAGCACCCGGATACCAGCATTGAACGATCGCCGGGATATGCTCATCTGCCCAGCTCAGGTCCATAGCGCTGCCCGCAAGCACCAGCAGGATGACCGGCTTGCCGCTCTCATAGCAGACTTTCAGCACTTCTTCCTGCAGTCCCGGGAAGCGCAGATCCGGCTTGTCGCCGCTTGCGAATTGGTTACCCGTATCGCCTTCTTCTCCTTCGAGGTCAGCATCGAGACCGAGGCAGACGATGATCACGTCGCTCTCCTTGCAGACGCCTTTCACTTCGGAGATGCGGTCATTGCCTGTCGTGCTCAGCACGCTGACGCGATCCTTGAACAGGTCGCAGCCTTCCGAATAGAGGACGCGCACATCATCGCCGACATAGTCCTGGATGCCTTCCAGCGGCGTGATGTAACGGGAAGCCGTTCCTTCGTAGTTACCCACCAGCGCCTTGCGGTTGTTCGCGTTCGGACCGATGACGCCGATGGTCTTGATCTTGCTCTTATCCAGCGGAAGGATGTTGTTCTCGTTCTTCAGCAGCGTCAGCGTTTGACGCGATACCTGCAGGTTGAATTCGCGCATCTCCGGCGAATCCACTTCCTTGTAGGAAATCTTGCTGAACGGCACCTTCTCCGGATCATCGAACATACCAAGCTTCATGCGGGTCGTCATCAGACGCGTAACCGCTTGGTCAATCTGCTCTTCCGTGACCAGACCCTGCTCGATCGCATCCTTGAGGAAGACGAACAAGCTTCCGCAGTTCAGGTCGCAGCCCATGTTCACGGCCAGAGCAACCGATTCTACTTCGTTTTTCGTTACCTTATGATACTCATGGAAGTCCTTGATCGCCCAGCAGTCGGAGACGACGTGACCGTCGAAGCCCCAATCGCCGCGCAGAATCTTCACGAGCAGCGTCTCACTGCCGCAGCATGGTTCGCCGTTCGTGCGGTTATAGGCCCCCATGACTGCTTCAACCTTCGCCTCTTTGACGCAGGCCTCGAATGCGGGCAGATAGGTCTCATACATATCTTGCTTGGATACAACCGCATTGAAGCTGTGTCTCAGACCCTCCGGTCCGGAGTGTACTGCGAAGTGCTTTGCACAAGCCGCGGCTTTGAGATAGTTTTCATCCTTGCCTTGCAGCCCTTGGATGAACCGCACGCCGAGACGGCTTGTCAGATAGGGGTCTTCTCCGTAGGTCTCATGCCCGCGTCCCCAGCGCGGATCACGGAAGATATTCACGTTTGGCGACCAGAAGGTGAGACCCTTGTAGATATCCGTATCGCCAAATTCCTGCTGCATGTTGTACTTCGCACGACCTTCCGTTGCGATCGCATCAGCGATCTTCTCCATCAGTTCCTCATCGAAGGTCGCCGCAAGTCCAATCGCCTGCGGGAACACCGTCGCCGTACCGGCTCGCGCCACGCCATGCAGCGCCTCGTTCCACCAGTTATACGCTTTCACACCTAGGCGTTCAATCGCCGGAGCCGCGTGCAGCATCTGACGGATCTTCTCATCCAACGTCATCTGCGAGACAAGCTCTGCAGCACGCTTCTTATATTCGGCGATCTTCTCAGGATTTCTCTGCAACTCTGCCATCGATTGCACCATCCTTCCTGGGAATCGTTATAGTAAAATTTTGGTCTAGGAATAAAGGTTGCTTATTCTATTATAGACAACTGTCCCTAATCATTCTTCCCACATCTTGCTTTCGACTTCTCAAAAATTGCGATTTTGTCCTATACTAATATTACACCATCCATGAAAAAACGTCTGAAACGACTGGAGGAATCGCCCTTGATCGAATTTCTCGACGGCACTAGAGAAACGGTTCACTATTCGGAACACTTCGGCATGCGCCTCTTCATCAATGAAAGTGCGATCGATTATCCGGTCCATTGGCATACAGCAGCGGAGATCATCATGCCCCTCGTGAACGGCTACACCGCCGTCGTCAGCGATCAGCGCTGCGAGCTTGCGCCAGGCGAGATCCTGTTCATCCCGCCCGGCGAACTCCATGAACTGTTCGCTCCTCCCAGCGGAAAGCGCCTGATCCTGCAGTTTGACTACGGGCAGTTCACGCATATGGACGGCTTCGACACAACCTTAGCCATGCTGCGGCCCTTCACCGTGCTGCGCTCCGGCGAAGATGACGAAACCTTGCACAGCTTACGTCCGCTCCTGTATAAGATCATGGATGAATATTTCAGCAAGTCGCCGCTGAGTGAAGCGCAGGCTTACTCCATCTTGATCCAATTCATAGTGTGCTTAGGCCGCCGGATCCTAACCGAAGAGCGCCGATTTCCCAAGACCCACCCCTCGAAACGGCTGCGGGACATCGAACGCTTCAACCGCGTATGCCGCTACATCCGCGAGCATTGCACCGAGGACATCCGCACCGACGATGCAGCCCGTGAAGCCGGTCTCAGCAAGTATCATTTCGTCCGCATGTTCAAGCAGTTCACGGGCATCTCCTTCACCACCTATCTGAACCAGCAGCGCATCATGCTGGCCGAGAAACTGCTCATCGAGCCGAATGTATCGATCACGGAAGTCGCCATGCGTTCCGGATTCGGAAGTTTGGCTACCTTTAACCGCGTGTTCAAAGAACACAAAAAATGCACACCCTCCCAATACAAACAGCTCTACGGTCAGCATATTCAACCGTAGAGCTGCTTCATCAGGCAACTGGATGGGGTACATCTTGAACTCACTTATCGCACGACAGCAGTGCTGTACGGAGGAAGCTTCAGATGGAGCTGACCCTCTTCACCGCTGCTTACTTCTACATCGGAACTGCTGGCCGCGACCAGACGCTCGTAAGCCGTGCCAGCCGCATCAGGCTTAAGGATCGCTTCCGCTTCTGAACCGCCCAGGTTATGCACGACAAGGACGCGATCCGCTCCATCCCGCCGCTCATAGGCCATAAGCTGGGCTGGCTCGAGATCGAGCTGTAGGATCGTGCCGCTGACGAGCACCGGCAGCCGGCTGCGCAGCTGGATCAAAGCGCGGTAGTGATGCAGCAGGGATGCGGGATCGGACTGCTGCGCCAGTACCGATGGGGTATCCGCTTGATGCCGCGGCATACGCCAGCGCGTCATCGCTTCGGCATAAGCAGAGACAGGGATGCCCGCCAGGCTGGGCACTCCTTCACCTGCAGCCGAAGTTCCCCCCTCCTCATCGGCCCATTTCATCGGTTCGCGGATCTCCTCATCGGGTTTCACGCCCTGCATGCCGATCTCCTCGCCGTAATAGACGAACGGTCTGCCGGGCAGGGTCAGGAGGATCGACGCCGCCATCTTCGCATGATTCAGATCGCCGCGCAGGTTCGACATCACCCGGTTCTGATCATGATTCGTCAAGAACGGCGCGTCGATGAATCCGCCGCCCGACGCTGTATCATAAGCGCCGTGCATCCGTTCCAGCGTGAAGGCCAGATTTGAATCCTCTTCTCTCGCCGCCGCGGAGATCGCCAGTTCACCGACTGTGAAATTAAAGGCGGAATCAAATACTTGAAAATAGGGAGCCACCCGTGCAGGAGAGGAATCCCATACTTCTCCTACGAGGTACACGTCCGGATTCACCTCTTGCAGAGCTTCACGGAATTCCTTCCACCAGGCCAGGTTGCGTTCTTGCAGCGCCGGATTTTTCTCATCGCCGCTGAGATCCTCATAGATATGCTTCGCCGCATCCAATCGGAAACCGTCGACTCCGAGCTCCAGCCAGAACTTGCCGATATCGATCATCTCCCGGCGCACGGCTGCATGATCGAAGTTCAGATCCGGCATCCCGCTCCAGAATACGCCGAGGTAGTCCGCTCCACCGCCCGGACTTCGATGCCAGGCCGGCCCGCCGGCAGCGCTGACCGCAATCGGAGAATCTTCTTCATCGCGCCACACGTACCAATCCCGATAAGGACTGGAAGGATCCATCGCCGCCTCCAGGAACCACGGATGCTCAGAGGACGTATGGTTGACAACGAGGTCCATGATCACTTTCATGCCCCGCTTATGGGCCTCCTCGATCAATACTTGAAAGTCTTCCAACGTCCCATAGTCGGGATGAATGCTGCGATAATCAGTAACATCATACCCGTGATAGCTCGGTGAAGGGTGAATCGGCATCAGCCAGATGCCGCTGACCCCAAGATCCTCCGTTGTCTCCGGATCACCGTCATTCAGGTAATCCAGCATATTCACGACGCCGCGCAGGTCGCCGATCCCATCGCCGTCCGAATCGGCGAACGCGCGCACGAAGATCTCGTAGTATACGTTCGATTCACTTCGAGCGGATGGATCGTTCACATCCTCAGCGATGATCCACGTTCCGCTTAATGTTTGATGCTGCGGTTCACCGCCGCCCCGCCAAGAACAGCCGGAAGCGATGAGCATCACCGTCAGCAGCCCGACCAGGCCGCACAAGCCGTATCTGCCTAATTTCACGCCGCAACGCATCCTTCCTATCGCTTATTAACCTTTGTAGATCCTTGTCAATCAACCCTTGCTCGCGCCGGCGGTCAGCCCCTGCACCAGATAGCGCTGCAAGAAGATGAAGAGCAGCGTAATCGGCACAGCGATCAACACAGCGCCCGCCGCGAACAGGGTGAATTCCGTCGATTGCCGTTGGCTGACCATCCGCCAGAGCCCAACGGCTAAGGTCCGCTGTTCCTCTGTGCGCAGGATGAGCTCTGCGAAGATGAAATCGACGAAGGCCCCGGTGAAGATCATCAGGCTTACATAGGTCAGCATCGGCCGCGCCAGCGGGATCATGATCCGCGTGAACACGATCCAGTGCGAAGCGCCGTCGATGCGTGCTGACTCGTCCAAGCTCCGCGGAATCGTATCAAAATACCCCTTAGCGATAAACACGTTGCCCAGAATCGCGCCGGAACTGTAGACAAGGATGAGCGCCCAGTGGTTGTTGAGCAGATTGAACTGCATGAGCAGGATATAGATGGCGATCATCGCCATGAATCCCGGGAACATCTGCAGCACCAGCAGCGTCGTCAGCGTCGCCTTGCGTCCCTTGAAGCGAAACCGGGAGATCGCATAGGATGTCAACAGCATCAGCGTCGTTCCAAGGAGCATCGAGACGAAGGCCACTTTAAGAGTATTCATAAACCACAGCGGATAATCGGTGTTCGTGAACAATTCGATATAATGCTCTAATGTGAACTCCCTGGGAAACAGTGTCTCGCTGTACAAACTGTTGCCCACCTTGAAGGAAGACAGCACGATCCACAGCGCCGGGAAGAGGCTGATGCATGACAAGATGACCAAGATAACATAGCTGAATAATAACCTCGGCTTCATACGACCATATCCTCCTCTCGGTAAGATCTTGTCTTGCGGAAGTTATAGATCGATACCGATGCGATGATGATGAAGATGATAATCCCGATCACCGCGGACAGATTGTATTGCTGATTGTTTAGCGTCAATTTATACAGCCAAGTGACGAGCAGATCCGTGCTTCCTGCATATTGGTAGTTCGGGTTGACCGGATCCCCGTTCGTGAGCAGGAAGATGACGTTGAAGTTGTTGATATTGCCGGCGAATTGCATGATCAAGATCGGCGCCGTGGAGAACAGCACCCATGGTAAGGTGATATGACGGAAACGCTGGAAGGCGCTGGCCCCGTCCACCTCTGCTGCCTCGTACAGATCCCTGGGAATAGTCGTCAGGACACCCGAGATCAAGATCATCGATACGGGGATACCGATCCACATATTTACGAGGATGACCGTCACCTTCGCCCAAACCGGGTCCGTCAGCCACGGCACTCCTTCGAGCCCAAGGACATTGCGCAGGAACATATTGATCGGGCCGAACTGACCGTTGAACAAGTTCCGCATGACGAGCAGCGACACCAGGTTTGGAATAGCGAAGGGAATGATCAGGATCGTGCGCCAGAGCTTCTTAAGTTTGATCCCATCCTGGTTGATCAAGATCGCCACGAGCATCCCGCCGAAGTACGTGGTGATCGTCGCCAGGACCGCCCAGATCACCGTCCATCCGAGCACGCCGAAGAATGTACGGCTCCAGCTCTCCAACTGAACGAGATTGCGGAAGTTATCAAACCCCACCCAATCCACCAGGTTTGCCGGCGGCAGGATCGGATCCGCATAGTTGGTGAAAGCGAGCAGGATGTTGAAGACGATCGGCAGGATCGTTAAGAACAGGATCGAGATGGCCGGCAGCAGCAGCACATAATAGGGGAAAGCCTTGCCCTCGATGCCTTTCAGACCATCGATGATCCCTTTCGTCGGCTCGCCCAGCTCTCTGCGCAGCCCGTTCATATAAGCATCGCGTACGTTCATGATGTAGATGCCGATGATCAGGAGCAGAGCGAATAAAGCGATCAACCCTTCTACCATCAAGAAGATCGAGTGATCACCCTGTACCATCTGATAGACCCTGCCGACTTTCACCATGCCGGAGGGCGTCTCGCCCAAGGTGATCAATCCCCTGATCGCTTCAAACAGGTAGTCGAAGCTCACCCAGAGCAGTCCCGACCAGATTAAGGCATACAGGATTCCTTTGGCCAGCTGGCGGTTATAGAGCTGACCTAATCCCATGAACAAGATGGAGAGAGTCATCGCGGATATGGAATGTCGTTTCATCGTAACCTCCCGCCTTACTCTGTAAAATAGACAACCCCACCCGACTGTTCAGCCGGGTGAGTGGTTGCCGTCAGAACATGATCTAACCGTTAATTGGACGAACTGATTCTTTGCTTAATGGTATTCGCTGTTGTGTCCAGCGTCTGACGAACGTCGGCGCCGTCGTTCCAGATCGTCGTCATCGCTGCGGCCATCGGCTCCCACACATTCTGCATCTCAGGAATCGAAGGCATCGGGTGGGAGTACGTGAATTGCTCGAAGAATCCGCTTACGATTGGATCGTTCTTGATCCGCTCATCCTCTCCTGCTTCCTTGTGTGCAGGGATGATGCCCGTCATCTCATAGTTGATCAGCTGATTTTCCAAGCTCGACGCGAAGTAAGCGAACAGACGAGCAGCGTTCGGATATTTCGAGTAAGAGTTGACATAGTAGGACTTAACGCCGGAGAAGGAAATCGACGGTACGCCATCCTCCATCGCCGGCAGCGGCGCGATGCCGAAGTCTACTTGATCGCGGAAGGTCGATACCGCCCATGGACCGTCGATGTTCATCGCCAGTTTGCCGTCGGTGAACAGCTGCGTCTTCACGTCCCAAGTGATGTCCCCCGTATTCAGCGGAAGGATCTCCTTCAAGCTCTGGAATACCTCGAAGCCTTTAACGGCACCCTCCGTATTCACGCCCAGATCGGAACCATCGGAGCCGTCATTGCCGAACACATAGCCGCCGTAGCTGGCTACGAAAGGATAGCCGAAGTAGAAGTTCCCGTTCTCAAACATGATTGCAAACTTGTTATTCGCCGGATCATTGTAGCTTTTTGCAAATTCGATGACTTCTTCCCAAGTCGCCGGCGGTTCCGAGATCAATTCCTTGTTGTAGAACAAGGCATAGGTTTCAACGGATTTCGGATATCCGTACAGGATGCCGTTGTACGTCGAAGCGATAATCGCCGACTCGACCATCGTCGCACGCGTTTCTTCTTCGAAGTAATCGTTCGGCAGGATAAGTCCAGCCGTCGCTGCCGGTCCGATATGGTCGTGCGGCATCGTCAGGATGTCTGCTGCCAGTCCCGCCGGTCCGTCAGTAGCCAGCCGTCCGCCTTGGTCCCCGCCGGGGACTTCTTCTACGGTAACCGGAACCCCGTACAGTTCCTCAAACTTCTTGCCGATCGCCTCGATGAAGGGCTTCTCTTCTTTGGACTCCCAGACGACCAGCTTCGCCCCTTCCTCCGGCAGCAATTCATCGTCATCAGCGGCGTTTTGATTCCCATTGGCATCGGTATTGACCGGTGCCGGCTGCGGCGTGTTGGAAGCATTCTTCCCGCTGTTCTGTGAACTTCCGCATGCTGCCAAGAATACCATCAGAAGTGCCACTAAGATCGCTACACTTTTCTTTTTCATGTCCTTCACACAACCTTCCCTTTCCTTTTTTGGTGACTCCCTTTTACTTGACCATCATGACCGCCGAGATCCCTTCTTTTCAGCGTCCTTAGGACCACATCACGCATTGCTTCGGGATGAGCAAGCGAATGGAGCACGGCAGGTTCATCCTTTGACCCTCGGATCACACCTGGATTAAACAGATTACAGGTACATTGCAACTTGCTGCATCGCCTCTTGCGCAAACGTTTGTCCTACGGGCAATAAAAGAAGGAAATCCTTCGGCAAAAACCCTGCGAAACGCCTTTGGAAAGCGCTTCATTTGATGTTTTTATCTTATACCAGAGTGCGGATATGTTAAAACGTTTGCACAGGTGATTTTTCCATATTTGCACAGTTCGTTTCTCTCGTTTTCTCCATTTCTCTCCCTCTAGCTCAAAATTTCAAATTTTTCGTTGTGCAATTTTTCGCCTATAATGGTTTCTGAATACTCGCTGCATCATACAATAAGTTGCACACTAGTCTATAGGAGTGTATCCCATGACCGTTACGATCAAGGACGTAGCCCGCGCAGCCGGCGTGTCTCCTTCCACTGTATCGCGCGTGATCTCCAACCATCCGCGCATCAGCAAAGCTACAGCAGAGAAAGTTCGCAGGATTATGGATGAACTCGGCTATCATCCGAATCTGGCCGCGAAATCCTTGGTTTCCAAGACGACTTACACCCTCGGGGTGTTCCTGCCGCGCCCGGCTGAGGAGTTGTTCTTGAATCTCTTCTTCGCAGAGTTTATCCGCGGCATCGTCACCCGGGCTTCCAAGTCCGGATACGATATCCTGATGACTTCCTGTCCTTCGGAACAGGATGAGATCAGTGCTTTGAACCGATTGATGAGCGGCAAACGGGTTGACGGTATCATCCTGCTCACCTCGCGGCGCAACGACCCAGTAGTCCAATATCTTAATGAACAGCAATTCCCCTTCATCTTGATCGGCCGCAGCGAGGAGTATCCGGATGTCTTGTCCGTCGATAATGACAACGTGCAGGCTTCCTATGATGCTACGATGCATTTGATCAAGCGGGGCCATACCCGCATCGGCTTTATCAGCGGACCGCCGCACCTCATCCTCTCCCATGACCGGAAGAAAGGATATGAGCAGGCGATGCGGGAAGCGGGGCTGGAGATTCGAGAGGATTGGATCATCGAAGAGGAATTCCTGCAGGAGAGCGGCTACCGTGCGATGTCCATCCTCATGAGCTTAAGCGAACGGCCGTCCGCTCTCGTCGTTGTGGATGATATCGTCGCCTTCGGCATTCTGCGGGGACTGCATGAACTCGGCTACCAAGTGCCGCAGGATATGAGTTTGATCAGCTTTAACAACACAGCGTTAACGGAGCTCTCCTCACCGCCGATCAGCAGTGTCGATATCAGCATCTATCAACTGGGTTATCTTGCTTCACAGAACTTGATCCACACGATTCAAGGAAGCTATGCAGGCGAACCGCGCACCATCGTACCCCATCGATTGATCCTGCGCGAATCCACATGAGGATATCCTAACTTAGAGGAGTGAACTTTGATGAGTCACAATCATAAGCCCTATCTAGTCGATGCCGTCATCGGCAACTCCAAGATGCTCGCCTCGCTTACGAAGGATGGGCGAATCCACCGCCTGTGGTGGCCGCATATCGATTTCCCGCAGCATGTGGACCGCATGCGTCACGCCCTGCTGGTGAATGGCGAACTGAGCTGGTTTGATGACGAAACCGCAGGTTGGCAGCATGAAGCAAGCTATACGGATCGGACGAAAATCGTCAACATCCGTGCTTCTTCCGCCGCCCATCCCGTCGAAGTACATCTGCGAATGTTCGCAGTTCCCGATGAGGATGCGCTGGTGCGTCATTACAGCTTCCGCAATACCAGCGAACAGATGGTGGAGGGGGATTTTCTCCACTATACTTCCTTCCAGATCAGCGAGAACCCGCTGTATAACACAGTGATGTTCGATCCTGAGAGCGATGCATTGATTCACTTCCGGCGGGAGTATTTTTTTGCGGTTTCTGGCTCAAACGTTTGCACAAAATATCAAGCCGGCAAGGACGTCTGGCGGTCCATCAGCCAAGGTCATCTAGATGGCACGAACATCGATATGTCCCCGGACGGGGCCTTGGCCTGGTCCTTGCGAATTCCGCCGGGAAGCACATGCGAGCTTACGGTGTATATCACAGCGGGAACTTCGCAGGAAGAAGCCGTTGCCGTACTCGGCCGTGTACGTGATCTGGGATATACTTCGCTGTTGGAACAGACCACGAATTACTGGCAGCAATTCTTGGAACACACGGTCCCCTGTCCGATCGAGGAGCCGCAGATCCAGCGGTTGTATGAACGCTCCCTGCTCACGATGAAGCTGATGTCCGATGAGCAGAGCGGAGCGGTGATCGCTGCGCCTGAGTTCGATGAACATTTTGCTCATTGCGGCGGATATGCTTATTGTTGGGGAAGGGACGCAGCCTTTATCGCTTCGGCAATGGATCGCGGCGGACTGACCTCCCTGGCGGACCGTTTCTATGAGTGGTCCTTAACCGCCCAATCGCCGGACGGCTCCTGGCAGCAGCGTCACTACCATGACGGCAGACTCGCCCCGTCCTGGGGACTGCAGATCGACGAAGGGGGCTCCATCCTCTGGGGGATGTGGCAGCATTACTTGGTCGTGGAAGACCGCGCCTTCGCGAATCGCGTATGGCCTTCCGTACGCCGAGGAGCCGAGTTTCTGATGTCCTACCTGGATGAGGAGACGGGCTTGCCTCTTCCCAGCAACGATCTGTGGGAGGAACGAATCGGCGAGCACGTGTATTCGGCAGCAGCGGTCTACGGCGGACTGCAAGCAGCGGCTTGCTTCGCTGAACTGCAGGGTGAAGCCGCATCCGCAGCAGAATGGCGGCAGGCAGCGGAGCGCATCCGCGAGAGCATCTGGGAATCCTGTTGGAATGAGGAGAAAGGAGCTTACCTGCGCGGGCTGAAGCTGTCCGTCGATGAAGCCACCTACATGGAAGAAACCCGCAAAGGCCGTTCCGGTTATACCACCACGGACAGCAAAGGATATACGACCTACATCCTGCGGGAGGACCCGATCGTCGACATCAGCCTGCTCGGCCTCTGCACACCCTTCGGTCTATTCCCTGCCGACGATCCGCGGATCGCTCGTACGGCAGATACGATCGAGGCCCTGCTCACCGTGCCCGGCGTCGGCGGTATCAAACGCTACGAAGACGATCCGTATATCGGCGGCAATCCATGGATCCTGACAACCTTATGGCTGTGTCAGTACCGCATCCTGCAAGGCCGCTTGGATGACGCACGGCGTCTGTTGCAATGGGCCATCGATCATCAGACTGAACTGGGGCTGCTCCCCGAACAGATCGACCGCGAAACCGGACAAACCGCCTGGGTCGTTCCCTTGACCTGGTCTCATGCGATGTTCATCCTCGCCGTCCATATGCTGGCAGATGCAGAACAAGCGCAGCGCTGACTGAAGCGCTTCATATGCACAAAGCCGTTCCCGTCTATGTCATGCATAGACAGGAACGGCTTATGTATGTTACCGACTGTTACTCGATGCCTGACACGATACTTTCTGTCGTCTCACACATGGATCACGTCTCTACACAGGCTGAGATGACAAGATTTGTTGTCTCACGCTCGAGCTGTACCTCAGCGCAGGTTGAGACGGCAAGATCTATCGTCTCACGCTCGAGCACGCCCCTGCACGGGCTGAGTCGACAAGATCTGTCGTCTCACGTTCGTAGCACGCCCCTGCACGGGCTGAGTCGACAAGATCTGTCGTCTCACACGCGACCACGCCTCTACACAAACTGAGACGACACATCGTGTCGTCTCACCATCAGAGTCCGTCTCAGCGCATGCACGCTCCCCATGCGCCGTATATATAAATTTCTTCATCTCCCTGGAAACTTCTCTCTACAACACTGTCTCTAACTCAAACTCGCTTGTTCGCTCTTCATTCGCTCTATCTCAACTTCTCTATTACCACGATCTTAAGAAACTCATCGCATCCTGAATCTCATCGAGATAGCCCATCCAATTAGCAACGACTAGCACGTCCAAGAACAGGAACAACAACAGTGCCACTGCAGAAAATCCAATTCCCAGTTTATTGGTGCGATCGTGTCTCAGGAGACGAATGAATCCCCAAGCGATCAAGATCGTGAAGCCGAACATGAACAAATCCCACAATTGAAACGCTTGCGCAAATGTTCCTGCTGCTTCACCATTGGCAGCTGCAAGGTACATCCGAAGACCCTCCTTCAATTCATAGCGATCAGTTAACAACGCTGTAACTTATGTATGATGGTTATGCGCGAAGCATCAATCCTTCCAGCGACGATGTTCGCAGCAAGGGCTGACAAGCCCAGTATAGTTATGATTCATCTTCATATATGTTATCCATCTATGTATGGAATTGCAAGACAAAAATCACGCCTGTAACATCTTTGTAAAACTTATGTGCGGTTTTTGCCTTGATTTTCTCGTTTGTGTCGTACAAAGATCACTGATCAGCATTCATTCAGGTGCAAAAAAAGAGGGCCAGTCCCTCAGGACTGAACCCTCTCCATAACCACATTGCTATATCTTGAACGCCCGTATCAATGCACGTTCGTCGCTTCAGCTTCAGCTTCAGCCTCAGTCTCAGCATCAGTTTCAGCTTTATCTTCAGCTGCAGCCTCGGCCAGTTTGCGCATGCGTTCGCGATCGCGTTCCAGGATTGGCTTCAGATATTTGCCTGTATACGACCGCTCATTCTCGACCAGTTCTTCAGGCGTGCCGGTGCCGATCACCGTTCCCCCGTTATGACCGCCCTCCGGTCCCAGATCGATGATGTAATCGGCGGTCTTGATCACGTCGAGGTTATGCTCGATGACGAGCACGGTATCCCCGTTCTCCACCAACCGGTGCAGAACATTCAACAGGCGGTTCACATCCTCAAAATGCAGCCCCGTCGTCGGTTCATCCAGGATGTAGAAGGTCTTGCCCGTGCTGCGCCGGTACAACTCCGCGGCCAGCTTGACGCGCTGCGCCTCGCCTCCCGACATCGTCGTGGACGACTGACCCAGCTTCATGTAGCCAAGACCGACATCATACAAGGTCTGCAGCTTGCGATGAATGCGCGGGATATTCTTGAAGAATTCCACCGCATCCTCGACGGTCATATTCAGAACATCGGCGATGTTCTTGCCCTTGTAGCGAACTTCCAGCGTCTCGCGGTTGTACCTCAAGCCTTTGCATACTTCGCAAGGAACATAGACATCGGGCAGGAAATGCATCTCAATCTTGATGATCCCGTCACCCTTGCACGCTTCGCATCGTCCGCCGCGGACATTGAAGCTGAAACGGCCCTTCTTGTAACCGCGGATCTTCGCTTCATTGGCGGACGCGAAGACATCGCGGATATCATCGAATACTCCGGTATAAGTGGCAGGGTTAGAGCGCGGTGTGCGGCCGATCGGCGACTGATCGATATCAACGACCTTATCAAGATGTTCCAATCCCTTGATCTCCTTGAATTGGCCCGGTTTCTGCTTGGCGCGGTTTAATTCCTTGGCCAGCGCCTTATAGAGAATCTCATTGACCAAGGTACTCTTGCCGGAGCCGGACACCCCGGTTACACATACGAACACGCCGAGCGGAATCTTCACGTTGATGTTCTTGAGGTTGTTCTCCTTCGCACCGCGGATCTCGATCCATTTGCCGTTCGGCTTCCTCCGCTTTTCCGGCAGCGGAATGAACTTGCGTCCGCTGAGGTAGGCCGCCGTCAGCGAAGTGGGATGCGCCATCACCTCCTGCGGCGTCCCCTGTGCGACGACTTCCCCGCCGTGGATGCCCGCCCCGGGTCCAATGTCGATCAGATAATCCGCAGCCAGCATCGTATCCTCGTCATGCTCTACGACGATCAGCGTATTGCCCAGATCGCGCATATCCTCCAATGCTCGGATCAACCGTTCATTGTCCCGCTGATGCAGACCGATGCTCGGTTCATCCAAGATATAGAGCACGCCCATCAAGCTGGAACCGATCTGCGTTGCGAGCCGAATCCGCTGGGCTTCCCCGCCGGATAACGTCCCCGCCGAACGGCTGAGCGTCAGGTAGTTCAGACCGACGTTATTCAGGAACCCTAAGCGTGAACGGATCTCCTTCAAGATCTGGTTCGCGATCATGGCCTCTTTGTCATTCAGCTGCAGATTGTTGAAGAACCGGTCCGCTTCCTCAATCGACAAATCCGTCACATGGGCGATGTTATACCCATTGATCGTAACGGCGAGAACCTCAGGTCTGAGCCGCTTGCCCTTACAAGCCTCACAAGGGCTTGTGCTCATATATTGTTCGATATACTCGCGGATGCTGTCCGAAGGCGATTCGCGATAGCGCCGCTCTAAATTATTGATGATTCCTTCGAAGGGAACCTCCGCCTCACGGGAGCGGCCGAATTCATTCTCATATCGGAAAGTGATCTTCTCGCCCTTCGAACCGTAGAGGATGATGTTCATCTGCTCCTTCGTCAGTTCGCTGACCGGCACATCCGTCGGAATGTTGAAATGACGGCAGGCCGAAGCGAGCAGCTGCGGATAATAGGTCGATGTACTGCCCGCCCAAGCTTCGAAGGCACCATCCTCGATCGAGCGCGAGGGATCCGGGACAAGCAGGTCGGGGTCGACGACCATCTTGCTGCCCAAGCCGTCGCATGACGGACAAGCACCGTAGGGACTGTTAAAGGAAAACATCCGCGGCGAAAGCTCCTCCATGCTGAATCCGCACTCCGGGCAGGAGAGGTTCGCGTTGAACATCAGTTCTTCCTCACCGATGACATCGATCAGCACGCGTCCGCCGCCCAGCTTCAACGCCTGTTCCAGGGAATCCGTCAGCCGCGACTGGATATCTTCCTTTATCACGATACGGTCCACTACAACCTCGATCGAGTGCTTCTTGTTCTTGTCGAGTTTGATCGGTTCGCCGAGATCCATAAGCTCGCCGTTCACCCGCACACGGACATATCCCTGCTTGTGAATATCCTCCAGGAGTTTCACGTGTTCACCCTTACGCCCAGATACGACAGGAGCCAGGATCTGCATGCGTGTCCGCTCCGGATATTCCATCAGCCGGTCCACCATCTGGTCAACGGTCTGCGACGTGATCTCGATGCCGTGCACTGGACAGTGCGGCCGGCCGATCCGTGCGAACAGCAAGCGCAGGTAATCGTAGATCTCCGTGACGGTGCCGACGGTCGAGCGGGGGTTGCGGCTCGTCGTCTTCTGGTCAATGGAGATCGCCGGCGACAACCCCTCGATCGAATCGACATCCGGCTTATCCATCTGACCGAGGAATTGCCGGGCATACGCCGACAGGGACTCGACATAACGCCGTTGTCCCTCTGCATAGATCGTATCGAAGGCAAGTGAAGACTTGCCGGAACCGCTGATGCCTGTCACGACGATCAACTTGTCGCGGGGAATCGTTAAGTTGATATTCTTCAGATTATGGGCCCTTGCCCCTTTGATTACGATATGGTCTCTTGCCAAGCCGAACATCCTTTCTATATCGCCTAATCAGCGCCTATCTTTGCCAACCCATATATATCAGCCTATCTATATCAGCCTATCTATACCAGCCTATCTATACCAGCCTATCTATACCAGCCTACCTAAATCAACCTGCCTATACCAACCTATCTAAGTCTAAATATCAACTTATCTATGGCCGTCTAATCAATCAAATCAGTCTAATCAGCCCATCCTGTCTATCCTGTATGCCTATCCCGGGTTTTCATGTGCAATGCCGCTTAGCCGTCCGCGGCCATCTCCCAGCTCGCACGGACGGCTTGCTTATCGTTATTCCTGTGCTTTGAGTTCGAGGATCGCATCCCGCAGTTCAGCTGCACGCTCAAACTGCAGGTGCTTGGCCGCTTCCTTCATCTCTTCTTCCAGGCGTTCGATCAACCGCTGACGATCGCGCTTCGACATCTTCCCCTTGGCGGCTTCGGTGAGATAATCCGCCTTCTCCTCGGCTGCCTTCGTCGCTTCGATGACATCCTGTACTTTCTTGCGAATCGTCTGCGGCGTGATGCCGTACTTCTCATTATGGGCGATCTGGATCCTGCGGCGCCGTGCCGTCTCATCGATCGCCTTCTGCATCGATTCCGTGATCGTGTCCGCATACATGATGACACGGCCGTCGGCGTTCCGCGCGGCGCGTCCGATCGTCTGGATCAGCGAGCGTTCAGCACGGAGGAAGCCTTCCTTGTCTGCGTCCAGTATAGCGACCAGAGATACCTCGGGCAGATCCAGCCCCTCACGCAGCAAGTTGATGCCGACCAGCACATGGAACTCGCCGAGCCGCAGATCGCGCAGGATCGCCATCCGCTCCAGCGTCTTGATATCCGAGTGCAGGTAGCGGACCTTGATGCCGATCTCCTTCATGTAATCGGTCAGGTCCTCGGCCATCTTCTTCGTCAACGTGGTCACCAGGACGCGCTCATCCTTCGCGATGCGGTCGTGGATCTCATTGATCAGATCATCGATCTGTCCCTTCGTCGGCCTTACTTCTACGACAGGATCTAGCAGCCCCGTCGGCCGGATGATCTGTTCGACGATCTGCTCGCTGTGTTCCAATTCATAAGGCCCCGGCGTCGCTGATACATAGATGACTTGATTGATCTTCTGTTCGAATTCATCAAATCGCAGCGGCCGGTTGTCGAGGGCCGATGGCAGGCGGAAGCCGTGTTCTACGAGCACTTCCTTGCGCGCCCGGTCCCCGTTGTACATCGCGCGGATCTGCGGAATCGTCACGTGGGACTCATCGATGATCAGCAGCATATCATCAGGGAAGTAATCGAACAGAGTATAAGGCGTAGCCCCGCGTTCACGGAAGGTCAGAGGTCCGGAGTAGTTCTCGATGCCCGAGCAGAATCCCATCTCCTGCATCATCTCGATATCATAACGCGTCCGCTGCTCTAAGCGCTGAGCTTCGAGCAGTTTGCCCTGACTGCGCAGCTCTTCTAACCGCTCTTCCAGCTCTCGCTCGATATTCTTAAGCGCAACCTTCAACGTTTCTTCCCGCGTTACGAAGTGGGACGCCGGGAAGATCGCCACGTGTTCGCGCAGACCGATGATCTCGCCGGTCAGCACATCGATCTCGGTGATCCGGTCGATCTCATCACCGAACAGTTCAACGCGGATAGCATGCTCATGCGTCGAGACCGGGAAAATCTCGATGGTATCGCCGCGCACGCGGAAGGTCCCGCGCACGAAGTTGATATCATTGCGCTGGTACTGGATATCCACCAGCCGATGCAAGATCTCTTCCCGCGATCTCTCCATACCTACGCGAAGCGAGAGGACCTGTTCGCGGTACTCCAGCGGCGAACCCAAACCGTATATACACGATACGCTGGCCACGATGATGACGTCCCGCCGTTCGAACAGGGCACTCGTGGCGGAGTGGCGCAGTTTATCGATCTCATCATTGATGCTGGAATCCTTCTCTATATACGTATCGGTATGTGGAATATAAGCTTCTGGTTGGTAATAGTCATAGTAACTGACGAAGTATTCTACGGCATTGTTCGGGAAAAATTCCTTAAACTCGCTGCACAGCTGCGCTGCTAGCGTCTTGTTATGCGCGATGACCAGCGTCGGCCGATTCATCCTCGCAATCGTATGAGCGATCGTGAACGTCTTCCCTGTTCCCGTCGCTCCAAGCAGCGTCTGATGCTTCATACCGCGATTCAAGCCTTCGACCAACTGTTCGATCGCCTTCGGCTGATCGCCCTGCGGCTGAAAATCCGAAACCAGTTCGAAGGGTCTGTCGGTAACAACGAATTGACTCATTGTGTTCACTCCAATGGGATGAGAATATTTGTTCCCATGCTGTATTATACTCCTCTTATACCGCCCATGCAATAATATGGCAGAATATGATAACAAAAGAGCGGCACCCCTCAAGTCCGCTCTCCAATAGTCCTGTATGCATCTGTTTGTTCATGATCGTCCAACAATCCCCGCCAAAACCTTCTGCTTCTGCCTAGCAACCCGAGACAGCAAGCGTCATACCATCAACCGGGGAGATTCGCACCGTTATCCCGCGCACGATCCTCCCGTACACCATGATCCTGCGCATGATGATCCTGCACACGTTCCTTCCGCACACCAACATCCCGGGCAGCGGCATGCTGCGCAGCATGATCCGGCACGCGGACATTCGAAGCATCCTCATCCAGTACTCTCAGACGCTTAGTCTGCTGTCCCAGTGATGTGCGGAACCGTCTCAACCGTTCATACTTCTTGGGCACAACGTAAAACTCCGCATCATCATCGGGTGCCAGGATGATGCCTAACTGGTGATGCTCCCCTTCAAAAAGCGCCCGCTGCACAAAACGGTGCTGCCCCTCGAGGTCGATGATCTCCAAGCGGCTGAAGGCCGGATTCAAACGCAGGGCTTGGTGCAGTTCCTCTTTCGTGCGCACCGCTTGGCCGTTCACCTTGTGGATGCACTCCCCTGCCCGGATCCCCAGCTCCTCAGCAGGACTATTCGGCAGGATGCCCAGCACCGTGAGACCGCGGTTCGTGTGCACATAGATCGGACTGCGGTTCTTCTCATCCCAGCGCACATACCAGACTAACAGCTCGTGCAGGAGAATCGTGAGCAGTGCAGCCGGCAGCACCATAATCGGGACCCACTCCGCGGATAGAGCCAGCCCAGTTACCAGCACGCCATACACCAGCAGTTGTCCCGAAGTACGCTTCGCTTTTCGCTGTGGTGTCAGCGATACGGTCATATCCGTAAAACCCAGCATCACGGGCATCGCGAGGAACATCCAGCCGCTCGCCCACATCGTTTCCCCGCCGAAGAAGGGGGTGAGCGGCAGCGGCTGACCGTCCAGCGCGGTCGGCACCAGCAGGAACAGCGGCACGGGCCACAGCCCTTGGAACTGGTAAGAGCCGATCAGCTTGCCCCGCTTGCCTTCGATGAAGACCGGCGTGGCAAGCTGAGCTCCTTGTACGCGGATGAGCAGGGCCTCGACGATATGCATGATCCCGGCCAATGTCAGCAAGGACGGCATGTGCAAGTTCATCAGCGGTTGGATCCAGGGATACCAGTCCGCTCCTTTATCAATCCCCGGAACCCCGTTCAGCACGGTATTGATAACGCCAAGAAGCCCGATCACGTAAGCAAAGCATAAGAACCGCAAACGCAGCCATACGAGCAGCAGCGCGATGACCCACATATAGATCACAGCCAGCGGCTGCAGGGATGCGCCGACGAACGCCATAAGGAGGCTGCCGATGACGCCGCCCAGCAAACCCCAGAGCACAACCTTGATGCCTTCATTGAACATGGAGTGGATGCGGCTGGAGTACAGTCTGCGCTCGAAGAAGATCTGCTTCCGCAGTTGCAGCATCACGATCAGGACACCTAGATAGTAAAAAGGGTTGAGAAGCAAGCTGATCCCAGCTTGCCCCAACCTTTCAAGAAGACTGACGACGAATTCCATATGACAGGTCTCCTTTATGTGTCGATCCCTAAAGTCTGTCTCAAGTACTGCAGTGCCGCTTGCAGCTGCGTGTCATTAGCAGGGTCTTGGATTTGCTGAATCAATGCATCTTCCAGCTTCTCGGCCGTCGCACCATCGACTGCCCCCGTCGCCGGCAGTCCGTGCTCTTGTTGGAACCGTTCGACAGCTTCAGCCGTACCCGCACTGTAATATCCATCCATCCGATCCACGGGATAGCCCAGGGCATTCAGCATCAGCTGCAGGTTTGCCGTTGCCGCGTTGTTCTGATCCCGCTCCAGCACCGTATCCCGCGGTAACGGCGCAGCGTAGAAGTAATCCGGCAGCGGGACAACATGATCGGGTGTCACGCCGGTCTCATGGATGTAATTACCCTGAGGCGTCAACCACTTGGCGATCGTAATCTTCACGTTGCTGCCGTCTTTGAATCCCTTAGTATAGGTGGTCTGAACCGTTCCTTTACCGAAGGTGTTCACCCCGAACAGCTTGGCCCGCCCGTTCTCGCGCAGGGCTGCTGCGAGGATCTCCGATGCGCTGGCACTGCCCTCATTCATCAGGACGGCGAGTGGGATATCCAATCCATCGCCGGAAGCTACCGTTACTTGTTTCTCACCTTCCCGATTCTCGATCTGCACGATCGTCTCGCCCTCCGCAAGCAAGATATCCAGCAGATCGATCACGCTGTACAGATAACCCCCCGGGTTGTCGCGAACATCGATGATCAGCGCCTTCAAGCCTTGCTTCTTCAGCTCTTCTAGTTCCTCTTGGAAACGCTGATCGGAATTCTGCACGAACTGGCGAAGTTCGATCACGCCGATCCCGTCGTCCTCCATACGGGAGTAGACGGTCTCAACATCGATCTCGTCGCGGATGACGATGATCTCCAAGGGCTTCTCATAACCTTCGCGCATGATCTCCAGCTTCGCCTGTGTGCCCTTCGGTCCGCGAATCTTAGCGACGGCTTCACTCAGCGTCAGACCGGAGAGGCTCTCGTTATTCACCGAGAGGATGACATCCTTCGCCATCACCCCGGCCTTCTCCGCCGGCGAATCCTTAATCGCTGCGACGACGGTGACGCGTCCATCGATCATCGTCACCTCCGCGCCGATTCCCGAGAAGGTGCTGTCCACCGCGGCGGAGAACTGTGCCGCCTCCTCCGAATTCATGTAGGTCGTATACGGATCATCCAGGGCAGCCACCATGCCGCGGATCGCGCCGTCGATGAGCGCCTGGCGATCTACGTCTTCATAGAAGGACGTCTCGATCATCTCATAGACAAGCTTTAATTTATCCCAATCGGATTGACTGAACCCTCCGCTTTTGCTGCCATCGTCAAGCGCACTCTGAACGCCAGTTTCACGGTCAGCACGGTTTTCTTGGTTCACATCATTGGACATGGCATGTCGAGAATGGACGAACTCCATATAGGCAACGGTTAGCATGCTGCTGACCGCCATCGCTGCTACGATCATTAACGTAACCGTTCTGCCATGAAACTTTCTCATTGTAATCTACACCACCCGTTCCTGTACCAGTCACTGCATACCTTTGTAGTATATGACTGGTTCATTGGGTTTATTATAACATTTAATTAATGTATGGAGCAGGGTCTACGGCAACTTGATTGATCCGCACTTCAAAATGCAGATGGTTGCCCGTCGAACGCCCGGTGGAACCGACTTCGCCGATCTTCTCGCCGGCTTTGACCTTAGCGCCTTTCTTCGTAGAGATCTTGGACATATGCGCGTACAGCGTCCAAACACTCTGACCTTTCTCATTGTCGCCGTGGTCGATGATGACGTAGTTCCCGTAACCGTTCACCCACTGTGCGGCGAGTACGACGCCGTCCCCGGCAGCCAGGATATCGGTGCCCCCCGGTGCGGCAATATCTATTCCCGAGTGATGGGCACCCTTCTTGCCTGTAATCGGATCGACACGCGGTCCAAAATTGGAAGAGACGCGATATTTCTTAGGCAGCGGATAGGCCAGCTTGCCCGCCTTTGCCCGCAATGCTTGAGCTTTTTTGTTCAATTCGGCTTCCTTCGCCGCCAGCTCCATGACGAGCCGCTCTGCTTCCTCAGAGATATGCTCGTAGTGCTCTTCCTGCGACTGAATGCTGGCGATCTGTACCTCTCTCTGTCTGCGCAGTTCCTCTAATTCAATACGCTTCTTCTCCAGCTCGGCATACATGCCTTCCAGCATCGCCAGATGAGTTGCGATCTCCTGCTGTTTCTCTTCCTTGACGATCTTATCCGCCTTCTGTTCTTCCAGGATCTTCTGATCCTGCTTGACGATGATGTTCAGATAATGCATACGATCCAGGAAGTCCGAGAAACTCGCCGAGTTCATCAGCACTTCCAGATACTTAACCTCGCCTTTCTTGTACATCAGCCGAAGCCGGTCGCGGATCAGCTCGTCCCGCTCCTCGATCCGCTTGTTCACAGCCGCAAGCTGCTCATTCGCATCCATGAGGGCATTTTCCGTATCGAGGATCTGGGATTCCAGCTCCATCATCTCGAGGGAATTCTGTTCCAGATCCGCATTGATCCGGTTCAGATCCCGCAGCGTCTGATTCTTCTCCTGCTGAAGCTTGGAGAGCATGCGCTCTGCCTCTCTCTGTTCGCGAGCCTTTCTGGCGGCTTCTTGCTGAACTCTCTTCAATTCCTGCTGGACCTTCTCATACTCAGAGAGCGCATATCCCGGGGTCGATGTGAAGGTGAGTCCGACCAGCACGGCGATCAATATCATCGGAATGAAAGTCCTCTTCTTCAGCAACGGTAACTCCTCCCTGATCTGATTATCCCGGTATCTTATACCTTCAGGTGCTTGCGCACCGACATGAGCGTCCCTGTGACTCCGATCAATACACCCAAGCCGATCAACAGAGCCGAAAGCGGCACAGCGATATCCTCAAGCGGCCGCAGATTGATCATCGCCATGAAGCTGAGGTTGTCCCGCGGTGAATTCGTAATCCGGTCGTATCCGATGAGCAGCACCGCCAGCGGGATCACGGCGCCGATGAAGCCGACGATTGCGCCTTCGACGAAGAACGGCCAGCGGATGAAGCCGTTGGTGGCACCGACCAGTTTCATGATGCCGATCTCTCTGCGGCGGGCCATGATCGTCAGGCGAATCGTATTCGCGATGAGGAACATCGCTGTAATCGCCAGCCCGACGACGATCACCAGGCCGACGCGGTTGATGAAGTTACTGAGCGCAAACAGATCTTCCACGGTTTCTTCCCCGTAATTCACCTCGTCGATCGGCGGCGGATCGAACAGATCATTCAATCCGTAGATCTTCTCCGCCACCATACCCACCTGCTCCGGCTCCTTCACTTGCACGGTGAAGGCGTGCGGCAGCGGGTTGGTATCGCCTTCGAAGCCTTCCACCCATTCTTCGCCGATCGATTGCTTCAAGATCTCCAGCCCCTCATCCTTATGAACGAAGGTGATCCTGTCCACTTCCGGCATCGAACCGATGCTGTTCTGAATCCGGCTGACCTCTGAATCTTCGATGTCCAGATTCAGATAGACATGAATCTCAACTTGGCTTTCTACATGTTCTGCTATGTAGTTGACATTCGTGGTTAATAGAACGAATACTCCGAGGATAAACAGTGAGATGCCGATTGAGCTGAGTGAGGCGAAGGTCATCCAGCCGTTGCGCAGCATACTGCGGATGCCTTCACGAAGGTGGCGGCCCAAGGTGCTAATCTTCATAGCCGTACTCACCTCGCTGCTCGTCGCGCACGATGACGCCGTTCTCTATGGCGATGACGCGTTTGCGCATCGTGTTCACGATCTCCTTGTTGTGGGTGGCCATGACGATGGTGGTGCCGCGATAGTTAATCTCCTCCAGGAGCCGCATGATCCCCCAAGAGGTATCGGGGTCGAGGTTTCCCGTGGGCTCGTCCGCTACGATGACCGCCGGGTTGTTGACGATCGCACGGGCGATGGCGACGCGCTGCTGCTCCCCGCCGGACAGTTGGGACGGATAGGAATTCTTCTTATCTGCTAAGCCGACAAGTTCCAACACTTCAGCTGTGCGGCGCTTGATCAGCTTCGGCGGCGCTTCGATCACTTCCATCGCAAAGGCGACATTCTCTGCTGCCGTAAGCTTCGGCAGCAAGCGGAAGTCCTGGAAGATGACGCCGATATTCCTGCGCAGATACGGGATCTTGCGCCGTTTGAGCTTAGCCAGGTTGAAATTGTCGACGAATATCTGACCCTTGGTAGGGCGTTCTTCTCTATAAATCAATTTCATAAACGTGGATTTACCTGCACCTGATGGTCCTACAACGTAGACGAATTCATTGGAATCTACCTTGACCGAGATGCCTCGCAAAGCATGTGTACCGTCAGGGTATGTCTTCCAAACGTCTTGCATTTCTATCACAGTATCACATCCTGAACGTTGTTAGCTTTTATAATTTCGACACCTTGCGGCTAATTCCTTTAAGGAAATTGAAAAAACAACATATTCCAACGCAAATTGATCCGTCAGTCGCACATATGACACCAATGTCAGAAGAGGACCTGACTTCAAGCCGATCTCCGGTAGACTGCCCTCGAAAGCTTGCCTTCAAAAGCATGCTTTCGAATGAAATGCCTTCGAGATAGTGACACTTCAATTTCCGCTGTTTCCGGCAATATGCCTTTTTCTCGAAAATAGCAGAACCCAAACTTCCTCTATTGTTGGAAATCGGACGGAAACGGCAAGTTTTTGAGCCTATCTTCAAAAATAGCAGAAATCCGACTTCCCTTAAACCGCATAAAATTAACAATTCCGCGAAATAAGGCGATTTGGCTTCCTTTATTAATCCCTCAGCAGTCCGCCCGTCCCGCATCAGTGCCCGCCGAACCGCAGCCTTGTCACACTTCTGCAATCTGCTGCATATACATATCAACAGCGGCTTTCATCTCGCGGAAGGACACTTAACGCAAGCACACCTGACGCAAGGACGCGGCGCCTACGATATCAGATCCCGAGCAGGGGGCGAACCAGCCATGCAAGCGAAGTTTCAAAGGAACGTCAATCCCGCTTCCCATCGAAGAAGTCTAAAGTGGCTCTGGCTGCTGTTATTTTGTATCCTTCTTACTGTCGGAGCGGCATTCGCAGCCGTTCTTGCCGCCGTCGATCTAGACCGCGTGCCCAAAGGGGTGAATCTCGGAGAATGGGACCTCGGCGGTCTGCGAATCGAAGCCTTCCATGATCATCTGGAAGCCAGGATCGACGCGCTGCTGCATCAGCAGATCATCATCCAGTCGGATATCGATGAGGTGAAGGGCGCTTCTTTCACGCTCAAGGAACTGGGCGCCGCGGTTCAGGCGGACAAGATCCTGACGGATCTTCATGACCTGCAGCAAGGCAGCTGGTTCGAACGCCTGCGCAAACACTGGGCGATGCGCGGCTCCGCTTACTCGTTTCAAGTGGCGGTGGATGAACCGCTGCTCAAGCAAGCCCTCGAGGCCGAGTGGAACATGTTAACGCGGGAACCCGTCCCCGCCCGGCGCCTCATCAATGAACGCGATGAAGTCGTCTACATCCCCGAGGTGAACGCTTATCGCGCGGATCTCAAGCGGCTAAGCAGGGAAGTCCAAGCAGCGATCCTGCTTCACACCGACCTGCCGCTGACGCCGCCCCCGCCGATCCTCCTTGATCTGCCGATCGTGACGATCCGGCCGCCGGTTACTGTCGAGAGCTTGCGCGCTGAGGGCATCGAGCGCAAGATCGCGGAATACACCACATCCTATTCCGGCAGCAGTGCGGGCAGGGTGCATAACATCGAAGCGACGGCTTCCGTCATCAACGGCATGATCTTAGCGCCGGGCGACATCTTCGACTACGAACAGATCGTCGCCGCAACGGAAGTCGAGCACGGCTACCGCGAAGCGCCCGTCATCGTGAACGGCCGGCTGGTCCCCGGCATCGGCGGCGGCATCTGCCAGATCACCTCCACGCTGTACAACGCCCTGCTCAGGACCGATCTGGAGATCGTCGAGCGGCGGAACCATTCCCTCCCCGTCGGCTACGTTCCTCTAGGGCTCGACGCCACGTACGCCACCGGCTGGATTAATTTTAAATTCCGCAATAACACCGATGCCCATCTGCTGATCAAAGCCGAAACGAAGAACCACCAGCTGACCATCAAGCTGTTCGGCAAGATGCCAAGCTCCATCACCTACGAAGTCTCATCGAAAGTCGTCGAGATCGTGCCGCCTCCGGTGAAGGTTGTGGTCAATGCCTCATTGGCGCCGGGGCAAGAGCAGATCATCCAGAAGGGCAAACCCGGCTACATCGTCGAGACGCACCGCAAGGTATATGAACATGGGGAGCTTGTCCGCACCGAATGGATCTCGCGCGACACCTACCGCGCCCAAGAACAGCTGGTCGCCGTAGGACCGGATGGAGCGGAGCGCGATCAAGGCGACGGCGATGGCAGCGGCTCCCTGCCGGACAGCGATGCCGACCCCGATGCACATCCCGACACCGGACCGCATGCAGGCGGTAAAGAAGCGCCGGTCGAAGACGGCATCCAGAGCACATTTTAATGCTTAATAAAAATGCATCGGGCCTGCCAAGCGCACCCCTCGTGCCGCCGACAAACCCGATGCTCGCCAGTTCATAACACACGAACTAATCCTTGCTGTTGCACCCGTATGCATCTGCATGTGTGACGCCGTCATATCGCTGCAGCCCTATGCTCAAGATTCCAGCTGCAGATCCTTAAACCGTTTCATCCTGCCATTGTCCCAGCCGTTGATCCAGCCGTGCACCGCACGTTGCAGGGCTGTTTCGTTATCGCTGTTACATAACACTGTTTCATGTCGCGGATTCGGATCAATGTCCGCTCATTGGGCATTCTTCGCCGTGTATTCTTCAACCCAGCCGGCGGTGGCTGCGAGCATCGACTCCGCGCGGGCGATCGCATCGCGCACCTGATTCGTCGCCGTACCGCCGTATACATTGCGAGCATTCACCACGTTCATCGGCTGCAAGACGTCATAGATCTTCTCATCGAACAGCTTCGAGAACTGGTTAAACTCCGCCAATTCCAAGTCCAACAGATACTTGTTGTTCTGGATACAGTACAGCACGATCTTGCCGATAATCTCATGCGCCTGGCGGAAGGGAATTCCCTTGTTCACCAAGTAGTCCGCGATGTCCGTCGCGTTGGAGAAATCCTGGTACACCGCCGCCCGCATGCGATCGGCATTGACTTTCATCGTCGCGATCATCGGAGCCATGAGCTGCAGAGCTCCCTGCAGCGTGCGCACCGTATCGAACATGCCTTCCTTGTCTTCCTGCATGTCCTTATTGTACGCCAGCGGCAATCCCTTCAGCGTCGTTAGGAGACCGATGAGATGGCCGTATACGCGCCCCGTCTTGCCCCGCACCAGCTCAGCGACGTCGGGATTCTTCTTCTGCGGCATGATGCTGCTTCCCGTGCAGAAGGCGTCGTCCAATTCGATGAACTGGAACTCCGTGCTCATCCACAGGATCAGCTCCTCGCACAGGCGGGACAGATGCGTCATGATGAGCGCGGCCGCCGCCAGGAATTCAACGATAAAATCCCGGTCGCTGACTGCATCCAGGCTATTCTCATATACTCCATCGAAGCCCAAGAGTTCCGCCACATAGCGGCGATCGATCGGAAACGTCGTCCCCGCCAGCGCTCCAGCACCGAGCGGCAAGACATTGATCCGCTTGTAGCTGTCCTGCAGCCGCTCGATATCCCGCTGGAACATCGAGACATAAGCCATCATATGATGGGCGAAGGAGATCGGCTGAGCGCGCTGCAGATGGGTATATCCCGGCACGATCGTCTCCACATTCGCCTTGGCTTGCTCGATCAGGGCTTCCTGCAGTTTGTGCAGCAGGCCGACGATCTCCACGACCCGCTTGCGCAGGTACAGGTGCATGTCCGTCGCGACCTGATCGTTGCGGCTGCGGCCGGTATGCAGCTTGCCGCCGACGGGCCCGATGTCCTCGATCAGCATCTTCTCGATGTTCATATGAATATCTTCGTCTGCGATCGAGTACTCCACCTCTCCCCTGCGGATGCGCTGCAGGATGCGGTGCAAGCCCTCCTGAATCTTCTCCACATCTTCCTGCGGCAGGATGCCGCACTTGCCGAGCATCGCCACATGGGCGAGGCTGCCCTGCACATCCTCTTCGGCTAATTCTTTATCGAAGGTGATCGAGGCTGTATATTCCTCCACCAACTGATCCGTCTTCTTCGTAAAACGTCCGCCCCATAACTTCGACATGCTCCATGACCCCTTTCTGCTGTCACCATCCGACCGCTTGCAAGCAGTCAGCCGAGCACCCGCAGCATAGATCCCTGCAGATGCAGATCACTTCAGCGATAAGCCTGTTTCATCCATTCCTTTATATACAAGAAAATCCTGTCGAACTCAACAACGAACCGTCAAAAAGATCCCTCATCCTGCGACAAAAATTACAGCCTGCGTCCTAGACGGCCTAATAGCCGGCAGCATCACCCAGAACTGCATCCGCGCAACAATAAAACCGGGTGCGCATTCGCCCTGCCGCACCCGGTGGACAGTCGTGGAATTCCGCAGCAAATCTTGCTGATCCACAAACCTTACTGCAGCGAGTCTTACTGCTTCTGTGAGCCTTACTTCTTCTGCTGCTCGACCCCGCTCGCGATCTTCAAGCGCAGAGCATGCAGGCGGATAAAGCCCGTGGCATCGTTCTGGTTGTATGCCTGTGCCGGGTCCGCCTCCATCGTCGCGATATCGGGATTGTACAGGCTGACAGGGCTCTTCACGCCGGCGCTGATCACATTGCCCTTATACAGCTTCAAACGAACGGTTCCTGTCACATTCTTCTGACTCTCCGTGACCAGGGCTTGCAGGGCATACCGCTCCGGCGCGAACCAGAAGCCGTTGTACACCAGCTCAGAATAACGCGGAATGAGGGAATCCCGCAGATGCATGACCTCGCGGTCCATCGTCAGCGACTCCATCTTGCGATGCGCGACGAACAAGATGGTGCCGCCCGGCGTCTCATAGACCCCGCGGCTCTTCATGCCGACGAAGCGGTTCTCCACCATATCGACGCGGCCGATGCCGTGCTTGCCGCCGAGTTCATTCAGCTTCTCCATCACGCCCAGCGGGCTCAGCCGTTCCCCGTTAATCGCGATGCAGTTCCCCTGCTCGAATTCCAGCTCTACGTACTCCGGCTCATCGGGCGCATCTTCCGGCGATACGCTCAGTAAGTACATATCCTTCATCTCTTCGGAGCTGGCATCGAACCATGGATCCTCCAGCACTCCCGACTCATAGCTGATATGCAGGAGGTTGCGGTCCATGGAGTACGGTTTCTCCGCCGTTGCCACAACGGGGATCCCGTGCTCCTCCGCATAGGCGATCATCTCCGCCCGTCCCGGGAAGCGCTCGCGGAATTCATCCATCCGCCACGGCGCGATCACCTCCAGCTCCGGTGCCAGCGCCGCTGCCGCCAATTCGAAACGCACCTGGTCATTGCCTTTGCCTGTCGCGCCGTGGGCAATCGCATCGGCGCCTTCCTGCCGCGCGATCTCCACCATCCGCTTGGTGATCAGCGGCCGCGCGATGCTCGTGCCGAGCAGATACTGCCCCTCATACAGAGCACCTGCTTGGAACATCGGGAAGATGAAGTCCCGCGCGAATTCTTCGCGCAGATCATCGATATAAACCTTCGAAGCACCGGTGGCCAGAGCCTTCTCCTCCAGCCCCTCCAGCTCTTCCTTCTGTCCGATGTCCGCGGTGAAAGCGATGATCTCCGCGTCATATTTCTCCTTCAGCCAAGCCAGGATCACCGATGTATCCAGGCCGCCGGAGTATGCCAGTACGATTTTTTTCTTCGCCATCTCAGCCATCTCCCTTATCTATAACTTATCCGCATTACATAATCGCTGCCATGATCGCCTTCTGCGCATGCAGACGGTTCTCCGCCTGATCGAAGATGATCGAGTTCGGACCGTCGATGACCGATTCCGCCACTTCCTCTCCGCGGTGTGCCGGCAGGCAATGCATGAACAGATAATCCTGCTTCGCATAGCGGACGAGGTCATCGTTCACCTGATAATCGCGGAAGGCCTTCTCCCGCTCTTCCTGTTCCTGTTCGAAGCCCATGCTCGCCCACACGTCCGTGTAGATGATATCCGCATCCGCCGCCGCTTCCTTCGGATCGCGGTGCAGCGTGATCCGGCCGCCGGTCTGCTCCGCCTGCTCCTGCGACATCTTCACGATCTCCTCATCCGGCTCGTAGCCTTCCGGCGTCGCCACAGCGACATGTACGCCGAGCTTGCTGCCGCCCATCATCAGCGAATGGGACATGTTATTGCCATCGCCGATATAGGCGAGTTTCAACCCTTCCAGCTTGCCCTTCTTCTCGTAGATCGTCTGATAGTCCGCCAATGCCTGGCAAGGATGCATCAGATCCGTGAGGCCGTTGATGACGGGGATCGTCGCCCCCCGCGCCAGTTCGATCACCGTCTTGTGTGCATAAGTGCGGATCATGATGCCGTTCAAGTAACGCGACAGCGTCTGCGCCGTGTCCATGATCGTCTCCCCGCGGCCGAGCTGCAGATCTTGACCGCTTAAGAACAGCGCTTGACCGCCCAGCTGATACATCCCGACCTCGAAGGAGACACGGGTACGGGTAGAATTCTTCTCGAAGATCATGCCCAGCGTCTTGCCGCGCAGCGGCTGATACACTTCTCCTGCCTTCTGCATGCGCTTGAGTTCGATCGCTTGTTGGATCAGATAGCGCAGCTCCTCCGGTGTATAATCGATCAACGCGATAAAATCGCGGCCCTTTAGCCCCAGTGCGATTTCTTCTTTCTGGGTTTCCGTCAACATCTGGTTCATGTAGTACCCTCCTTAGGATCGCTGGCTTCGAAATACGCGTGTGAGGATCTGAATGCCCTGTTCAGCCTCCTCCTTGGTCAGCAGGAGATTCGGCAGCAGACGAACGACGTTCGGCCCTGCAGGCACGACGAGCAGCCGCTCTTCATGGGCGGCCTTGATCAGGTCCGCTGCTGGTCCCTTGCAGACGACGCCGATCAGCATGCCGAGCCCGCGCACTTCCTGTACATACGGATGCCCGCCGAGTTCCTCCCGCAGCCTGCCGAGGAGATACTCGCCCATCTGCCGGGCCTGCTCCGGCACCCGGTGCTCGATCATATACGTCAGCACCGCCTTCGCTGCCGCCGTTGCGATCGGCGTGCCGCCGAAGGTCGTCGCATGGCTGCCCGGTCCGAAGGCTTCAACAAGCTTCGCCTTGCTCAGCATCGCGCCGATCGGGAAGCCGTTGCCGAGGCCCTTCGCGACGGTGAAGATATCGGGCTCGATGCCGTACTGCTCATAAGCAAATAACGTGCCGGTGCGTCCCATGCCCGTCTGCACCTCATCGAAGATGAGCAGAAGATCATGCTCATCGCACAGCCGGCGCAGCTGCTGCACGAATTCTTTATCAGCCGGGATAACGCCGCCTTCCGCCTGCACGAGCTCCAGCATCACTGCACAAGTGCGCTCATTGATCGCTGCCTTCACCGATTCGAGATCATTGTACAAAGCTTCGCAATAGAAGCCCTCCGGAAGCGGAGCGAATCCGTCCTTCACCTTGTCCTGGCCCGTCGCTGTCAGCGTCGCCAGCGTCCGGCCATGGAAGGACTGCTTGAAGGTGATGATCTCATAGCGGTTCTCGCCGCGGACATGCTGATAATAGCGGCGTGCCAGCTTGATCGCCGCTTCATTGGCCTCCGCGCCGCTGTTGCAGAAGAACACCAGATCCGCACAGGTATGCTCGGTGAGCAGCGCCGCCAGCTCTTGCTGCGGAACCGTGTGGAACAAGTTCGACACATGCCACAGCTCGTCGAGCTGCTTCTTAAGCGCTTCCTTCACCGGCTCGAAGCTGTGGCCGAGGTTCGTCACCGCCAGCCCGCTCGAGAAGTCGAGATATTCTTCCCCCTGTGCGTCCCACAGCTTGCTGCCAGCCCCGCGGACGATCGTCAGCGGATAGCGGGCATACGTCGGGAACATCGCCTGATTCACGCTTCCGTTCTCCACCGCATTCACTCCTCACCTTATCTCAAATATATCAAATAACGCCCGCAACAAGCACGGGTCCCATTATATTTCCTGTTATGATGCCTTCCCTGCTTCTCGATCAGCCTTCCTTGATAATCCGCGTGCCAAGCGCTTCTCCGCCCAGGACACGGCTCAGCACCCGAGGCTCCGCGCCGTCGACGATGACGACTTCCTGCACATCGCCTTGGATGCACTGGATCGCCGCGCGCACCTTCGGGATCATCCCGCCGTAGATCTCGCCGCTTGCGATCATCTCTTCGATCTCCTGCACCGTCACCTCCGGCAGCACGCGCTTCTCGCCTTCGATCGTCTTGAGGATCCCCGGCACATCGGTGACCACGATCATCCGCGGCACGCCGAGGCGGGAGGCCACGGCGCCGGCCGCTGTATCCGCATTGATATTATAATGCTGTCCCGCTTCATCGATGCCGAGCGGCGCGATGACCGGCATGAAACCCATATCGATGATGCCGTGCAGAATCGCCGCATCGACATCGCGCACGTCGCCGACAAGGCCGACTTCATGGGCGTTGGCCGCGGGTACGGCGCGGATCAAGCCGCCGTCGATCCCCGAGAGACCGATCGCCCGGCCGCCGGCCTTGGCGATGCGGCGCACGATCTGCTTGTTGATCTGACCGCCCAGCACCATCTCGACGACGCCCAGCACCCGCTCGTCCGTGCGGCGCAGGCCGCCGACGAATTCCGTCTCGATCTGCATCGCTTCAAGCAGTTCGTTGATCGCCGGTCCCCCGCCGTGCACGATGACGGGGATCGTCCCCGCCTCCTGCAGCTTGCATAGATCCTCGAAGAACACCTCCGGCAGCGCGGCAAGGGTGCTGCCGCCGCATTTCATCACGAAGCACTGTCTCTCCCGTTTCCCCACATCGATTCACTCCGTTCCTGCGTCCATCTCAAGTTCGATAAGCAGCATTGATCCGCACGTATTCGTAAGTCAAGTCACATCCCCACGCCGTGGCGCGACCGTCACCTTGATGCAGATGGATATGGATCTCGACGGTGTCCCCCTTCAGGTACTCCGTCGCCTGCTCCTCATCGAAGGGCACGGGACGCGATTGCTGCAAAGTCACGATCTCGCCGATGCGAATATCCACGGTATCGGGATTCACCGGCTGACCAGCCCGACCGATCGCAGCGATGATGCGCCCCCAGTTGGCATCGGCGCCGAAGGCTGCTGACTTCACGAGGCTCGAGCCGATCACCGTCTTGGCGATGACCCGCGCTGCTTCATCGGACACAGCGCCTTCAACCTGCACCTCGATCAACTTCGTCGCGCCTTCGCCGTCGCGGGCGATGCTCTTCGCCAGCTCCCGGCATATGTACACGAAGGCCTGAGCGAAGCGCGGCCAATCCGCATGCCCCGGGTGCAGCGGCTCATTGCCTGCCAGCCCGTTGGCCATGGCGACGACCATATCATTGGTGCTCGTATCCCCGTCGACGGTGATCATGTTGAAGCTGACCTCCGTCGCTTCTCTAAGCAGGCTCTGCAGCGCCTCAGCATCGATCGCCGCATCCGTGGTGATGAAGCCGAGCATCGTTGCCATATTCGGATGGATCATCCCCGAACCCTTCGCCGCCCCGGCAATATGCACCTCGATACCGTCCACCGTCAGGCTGACGCAGGCTTCCTTCTTCACGAGATCCGTCGTCAGGATCGCCTGGCAGAACTCCTCGCTGCCTTCCCGCGTCCCGCTGACGGCGGCGGGCAGCCGCTCGATGCCGCTCAGCACCTTATCCATCGGCAGCAGCTCGCCGATCACGCCCGTCGACGTGACGCCGACGAGATGCGGTGCCACGCCAAAGGCACGGGCCGCCGCGTCGCGCATGCTGCGCGCATCCTCCATGCCCTGCTCGCCGGTGCAGGCGTTAGCGTTGCCGCTGTTGACGATCATCACCTGCAGCTTGCCTTCCTTGCCGATGCTCTCACGGGTCACGTGCAAAGGCGCCGCTTGGAAGACATTCGTCGTATACACGCCCGCTGCGGCCGCCGGCACGTCGCTGACGACCGCGCCGAGATCATTGCGTCCGGTCTTCTTCAGGCCGCAGTGCAAGCCGCCGGCGCGAAAACCGCGCGGCGTCGTCACCGAACCATCGGGAATCACGGTATAAAGCTCATTCGACATACTTAACGTCCCCTCTATTATGACTTATGAATGATTCATCCTATGAATCATGACGATCCATGAATGACAGAATACCGCAGAAACCTATACATTCCCCGTGACGGTGTCAAAATCCTGCGTATTCTTGAAATTTTGCTTTACGGATAGATTGGAGCATGCATCAGACCAAGGGTTTCGTCCCAGCCCATCATCAAGTTCATGTTCTGGATCGCCTGGCCGGCCGCACCCTTCACCACATTGTCGATGACGGAGATGATCGTGACCCGGCCCGTCCGCGCATCAACGGCAAATCCGATATCGCAATAGTTCGAACCGTAAACCTCCTTCGTCGCCGGCAGGATCCCCTTGTTACGGACACGCACGAACTTTCTTCCCTCATAATATTCACGATACAAGGCGATAAAATCTTCCTCCGTCCGCGTCCCGTTTATCTCCGCATACATCGAGCTCATGATGCCGCGCGTCATCGGCACGAGGTGCGTCGTGAATGTCGTCACCACTTCCCGCCCCGCTTCGCGGCTCAGCACCTGCTCGATCTCCGGGATGTGCTGGTGTTTGTTGACCTTATAAGCCTTGAGATTCTCATTGACCTCCGAATAATGGACGCCGAGACTGACGCCGCGGCCTGCACCGGATACCCCCGACTTCGCATCGATGACGATCGTATCCGGATCGATCCAGCCGGCCTTCACCGCCGGCACCAGACCGAGCAGCGTCGCCGTCGGATAGCATCCCGGGTTGGAGATGAAGGATGCGCCGGCCACCTCTTCACCGTATACTTCGGACAAGCCGTACACCGCCTTCTGCAAGTAAGCCGCTTCCGGCGCCTTCTTCTGGTACCAGCGCTCGTAGGTTTCCCTTGATTGCAAGCGGAAATCCCCCGCCAGATCGATCACCTTCAGCCCCGCATCGAGCAGCTTCGGCGCCAGCTCCGTGCTCACTCCAGCCGGCGTCGCCGTGAAGACGAGATCCGCCTTGCTCTTGATCAGCTCTACATCAACGGGATCAAGCGGCTGCGAGAGGATCTCCGTCATATGCGGATAGCCGTCGGAGAAGGGCTCTCCGGCGCTCGATGAGGAGATGACAGAGGTGATCTCAACCAGAGGATGGGTGAGCAGCAAACGGACCAGCTCCACCCCGCCGTAGCCAGTAGATCCTACGATTCCGATCCGAAGCTTCTGATGATTCGTCATAAACAGCCGACCTCCACGATTATTAATATGAATTATTATACGTTTGGGTGTATAAAGATTCAATATGAAAATGAAATTATTTTTAGCAGCTCTATGAAATTCCCCAGCCAGTATAACAAAACCATATGTAACAGCATCTCGCAGATGGAGACCAGCTTGACGGCATCACGGCCTGTGCCATCCCCATGAAACCAAAAAGAGCCCCCAGCCGGCATACCGCCGGCCAGAAGGCTCCTCATGGCATGAAAATATAAGTTCTCTTATGAATGGAACTTGTGTACATGATCCTTGTGATCACAACTCTTATTCGCTCGGCTTGCCCGCGTCCTTCGCCACCTGACCGCGCAGGTAAGCATCGATGAACATGTCGATATCGCCGTCCATCACCGCTTGAATATTCCCCGTCTCCACGCCGGTGCGGTGATCCTTCACCATGGTGTACGGGTGGAATACATAGGAGCGAATCTGGTTGCCCCAAGCGATATCCGTCTGCTCGCCGCGCAGCTCGGCCAGCTGGGCTTCCTGCTCCTTGATCTTCCGCTCATACAGCTTCGAGCGAAGCATGTTCATCGCCCGTTCGCGGTTCTGGATCTGTGAGCGCTCCGACTGGCAAGCGACGACGATGCCCGTCGGGATATGCGTGATCCGCACCGCGGAATCCGTCTTGTTGACGTGCTGACCGCCGGCGCCGCTGGAGCGGTACGTGTCGATCCGCAGATCCTCCGGCCGGATCTCGATCTCGATCGTATCATCGATCTCCGGCACCACATCGCAGGATACGAAGGAGGTATGGCGGCGTCCCGAAGCATCGAAGGGCGAGATCCGCACGAGGCGGTGTACGCCTTTCTCCGCTTTCAGATAGCCGTAAGCGTTGTGCCCCTTGATGAGCAGGGTGACGCTCTTCACGCCCGCTTCGTCCCCCGGATGATAGTCGAGCACTTCGACCTTGAAGCCCTTGTCCTCCGCCCAGCGTCTGTACATGCGGAGCAGCTGATCCGCCCAGTCCTGGGACTCTGTGCCGCCGGCGCCAGGATGCAGCTCAAGGATGGCGTTGTACTTGTCATAAGGGTTGCTGAGCAGAAGAGTCAGCTCGAAGGATTCCAGCTTGGAGATGAACTGCTTGATGCCTTCCTGCAGTTCCTCTGCCATGCTCTCATCGTTCTCTTCCTCGATCAGTTCCGCCAACAGCTGCAGATCCTCATACTGACTGGTCAGCGAATCAAAGTCCGTCACTACAGACTTGACGGCATTCATCTCGCTGATCAGCTTCTGGGCGCGTTCATTGTCATCCCAGAAGTCCGGGGCCGACATCTTGACCTCATAGTCAGCGATCTGTTCGCGCTTGAGATCTAAGTCAAAGAGACCCCCTTAATTGTTGTAGTCGAACACCTGCATCATGCAGGCTGTGTCTTAATTCTGCTTCCAATACCATAACATCCACCTCTGTCACTTATGCTTTAATGAATTGAATATAGATGAACTGGATCCCAGAAGATCCTAGATGGTCTTAAGATAAGCTTGTCACCATGATCAATATTAGCTAGCAAACAACCGCGAGCCATATTTCCAAGAAGTTCAGCAGAAGTTTTTCAGCAACTGCATCATAGCAGCCGCGCTATGCGCTCGCCCCGTGGCAATGTTTGTACTTCTTGCCGCTGCCGCATGGACAAGGTTCATTGCGTCCAACCTTCTCCTCACGGCGGACCGGTCTGCGCGGTCCGGACTTGCTCTGATCCGCGTTCGTCGACACGGCCTGTGCTTCGGCCACAGCTTCCCGCTTCACGCTGGTCTCAACATGCGCCTTCATGACGTACATGGCCACTTGTTCTTGGATCTTCGCGATCATCTCCTGGAACATCTCGTAACCTTCGAATTGGTACTCACGAAGAGGATCGGTACCGCCGTAAGCACGCAGGTGGATTCCCTGCCGCAGCTGATCCATCGCGTCGATATGATCCATCCACTTGCTGTCTACAGCACGCAGCACGACAGCCTTCTCGAATTCGCGCATCAAGTCCTCGCCGAGCTGTTCGCGGCGCTGCTGATACAAGCGGCGGACGAGATCCTTCATATAGTCGACGATCTCTTCCTTCTCTTTGCCCCAGATGTCGTCTCTGGTCAGCTGACCTTCATGCAGGAAGGTCGCATTGCAGTAGTCGATCAAGCCCTGCAGATCCCAATCCTCTGGTACATCCTTATCGGAGCAATGAGCATCCACCGTGCGCTCGATCAATTCATCCAACATGCCCAGCACGATATCCTGGATATCGTCCATCTCCAAGATATCCCGGCGCTGCTTGTAGATGACCGTCCGCTGTTGGTTGATCACATCATCATACTGCAGGACGATCTTACGCATATCGAAGTTATAGCCTTCGACTCGCTTCTGCGCCCCTTCGATAGCGCGCGTGACCATCTTGCTCTCGATCGGCACGTCGTCTTCGAAGCCGAGACGCTCCATGATATTCTGCATGTTCTCCATGCCGAAGCGGCGCATCAAGTCATCCTCTAAGGAGAGGAAGAATTGCGACGAACCCGGGTCGCCCTGACGGCCGGCACGCCCGCGAAGCTGGTTGTCGATGCGGCGGCTCTCATGCCGTTCCGTACCTATGATATGCAGCCCGCCAAGTTCGGCAACACCCTCGCCGAGGATGATGTCCGTACCGCGGCCGGCCATGTTGGTCGCGATGGTCACCGCGCCGCGCTGTCCAGCTTGGGCTACGATCTCCGCTTCCTCCGCATGATGCTTCGCGTTCAGCACCTGGTGTTTGATGCCCCTGCGCTTCAGCATGTCGGAGAGCATCTCCGAAGTTTCGATGGATGTCGTACCGACGAGCACCGGCTGCTCCCGCTTATGCCGCTCGACGATCTCCTCGACGACATGCTTGAACTTGCTCTTCTGCGTCTTGTAGATGACGTCGGGCAGGTCCTTGCGGATCATCGGCTTGTTCGTCGGGATGACGACGACATTCAAGCCATAGATCTTCTGGAATTCCTCTTCCTCGGTCTTCGCCGTACCGGTCATCCCGGCCAGCTTGCGATACATCCGGAAATAGTTCTGATACGTGATCGAAGCCAGGGTCATGCTCTCGTTCTGAACCTTCAGCCCTTCCTTCGCTTCGATCGCTTGGTGCAAACCGTCGCTGTAGCGGCGTCCGGTCATGATCCGGCCGGTGAATTCGTCGACGATCAGGACTTGTCCATCCTGCACGACGTAATCGACGTCACGCTTCATGATCACATGCGCCTTCAGCGCCTGCTGGATATGGTGGTTGATCATCGTATGCTCGTAGTCGAACAGGTTATCGATGTTGAAAGCTTGTTCTGCTTTCTCCACGCCAGACTCCGTCAGCATCACATTGCGCGTCTTCTCATCGATGGTATAATCCTCGCCGGCCTTCAGCCGTTTCACGAAACGGTCGGCCGCATAGTACAGCTCCGTCGACTTCATCGCCGTACCGGAGATGATCAGCGGCGTCCGCGCCTCGTCGATCAAGATCGAGTCGACCTCGTCGATGATCGCATAATGCAGCGGCCGCTGCACCATCTGCTCCTTATACATCACCATGTTGTCGCGCAGATAGTCGAAGCCGAATTCGTTGTTCGTTCCATATGTGATATCGCAGTTGTAAGCCGCCCGCTTCTCCTCCTGCGACATATTATGCAAGTTTACGCCGACAGTCATACCCAGGAACTCGAAGAGAGGTCCCATCAGGTTCCGACCGACCTGTGCCAGATAATCGTTCACAGTGACCAGATGAGCGCCCTTGCCTTCCAAGGCATTGAGATAGAGCGGAAGCGTCGCTACGAGCGTCTTCCCCTCACCGGTCTTCATCTCGGCAATATTGCCCTCATGCAGGACGATGCCGCCCATCAGCTGTACGTCAAAATGCCGCATATTCAGCACCCGCTTGCCCGCTTCCCGCACGACAGCGAAGGCTTCTGTCAGCAAATCGTCCAGCGTTTCCCCTTTTGCCAGCCGCTCACGAAACTCGTCCGTTTTGGCGCGCAGTTCCGCATCGGAGAGCTTCTCCATCTGCGGCTCCAGCGCATTGATCGGTTCGATGCGCTTCCACAAGCGCTTCACTTGGCGCTCGTTGGCATCGCCGAAAATCTTGGTCAACAGTCCCATGGTCTTCTAGACCCCTTTCCCATAACAGTTCCGCATTTTTAAATTGTAACAATAGTAAGAAACTAGAGCAAGCATATTACAAAATGCGTCAATACCTCCATGCTTCTGCCATATATAAAAGGAGCCACATGACGTGACTCCTGATAGGTTTCGTATGGTCATTCACTAAATTCCGTCTTCCCTAAGCTGTCTTATCTGGCCGGTACGATCAGGCCGTACTTACCATCATCACGTACATAGACAACGTTCACATCGTCGGTCTCAGCATTGGCGAAGACGAAGAAATTGTGGCCAAGGAGGTTCATCTGCAAGATCGCTTCTTCCACGTCCATCGGCTTCAATGTGAATGTCTTCGTCTTCACAAGCTCGAGTTCTTCTTCCGCCTCTTCCGTCGCCACCGCGCCGTTAAGGTCAACGTTCTCCTTAAATAAGGTACGAACGCCGGCTTTCCTCATGCGACGGTTGATCTTCGTCTTATGCTTGCGGATCTGCCTCTCAAGCTTGTCGATCACCATATCGATCGAGGCGTACATATCTTCGCTCTTCTCCTCTGCCCGAAGCATCACGCCCGGCAGCGGGATCGTCACTTCCACGGTATGTAACCCGCGATTCACGCTCATGGTGACATTCACATGGTTGTCGAGGGGAGTTTCAAAATAGCGCTGCAGTTTGCTGATCTTCTTCTCAGCATATTCCCTTAGTGCATCTGTTACCGTAAGTTGATCGCCGCGAACCTGGATATTCATACTCGATCCCTCCTTCATTACTTACAATTATATGATACCATATCCCATATTCTGCTTTCAAAGCATCTTAACAATTGTTAACCGAATTTTCTAACAATTCTAACAATAATGTGTCAACAAAAACTTCCGCTTCCTGCTCTATTCTTCCTGTTCCTCATAAAAATTAAACACCCCAGTTGCCTGGGGTGCAATGCGCGATTCTGTAGTCATGCAATCTATACCAGCGGTCGAGCTCGACCGGGGTTGATTAGAGCTTTACTACGTTAGCCGCTTGTGGTCCGCGAGCGCCTTCCACGATATCGAATTCAACTGCTTGACCTTCTTCAAGAGTCTTGAAGCCTTCCGATTGAATTGCAGAGTAGTGTACGAATACATCTCCGCCCTCATCAGACTCGATGAAACCATAACCTTTCTCTGCGTTGAACCATTTAACTTTACCTTGCATGTAACACATTCCCTTCGTAATCAAATACGTAAGCTTAACGCTCACAAGTTGACTATAACACTCGCCAACACCAAAGTCAATCAAAAGTCACGCAAGAAAATAAAAATGTGTATGCGTTTACTTGTCCATTCTTCCGCGGCATGCCGCACAAGATCTTTCAGGTCTAGATCATCCACATCCCCCTTGCGCGCACATGGTTTATCATCCACCCTGCAGCGAGAGATTATTCAACAAGTTATTAACAATCTTCTCAACAACATGAAAGCTTGTTTTCATTGTTATTCACAGATTTATTCACATTATCCACAGAGTTGTGGATTGGATAATGGGGATAAGATGGGGAGATGAAGGCGGATACTCCACAGAATGTGGATAACTTTTGATACGAAAACGTGTTCGCATCGAATTTTGGTTATGTTGCTGTGAATAAGCAGATCTTGGGCGTTTCTGCTATGTTGTTCGCATCAGGATGGAGGATTTTTGAGTTCATGACTTAATTTTATTCAGCATATGGCGCGTAGATTGCTGCCAGTCGCTTTAGATGTTTCGACTTATTAGCGATCATAAAGGGGTTGAAAAGAAAAAAGCCAAAGCCGGCGGCTTTGGCAAAGGTTTTACTCTTAGACTTTTGTTAATTTTTAATCAATACTTTCGTCTTTTTATTAATTCTTCGACGATCACCCAATCTTCAAGTTCATCTATTTCGACATAAGATTCTTCCGGCATTTCATAATAGGTTATTTTCCCAGAAATTCTGCATTTACTTTTGAGCAATTGCTCTCTGCTAGTTATATAGAAAGCCCCGTTTTCAACCAGGTACCCTTCAAAATCCTGTCGTCGCGGTCGATTCTGAGGATCATAATTTATGGGAACAACAAGATCTCCATTTGCTCTTTCCCATATAAATCTTTTCTGCCGAACCACTGACAACAAGCTGTCCGCATCAGAAGAAAAATATTTAGCCAATGCCTCTGTCAGATGTTGACTGGTTGTCAGGGGTGATGTAGCCTGAATAAACACAACCGAATAGAATTCATGTTTCTCTGCAAATTCTAATAACGACACTTCGCTGGCCGCAGAATCTGTTGCTGATTCCACGGAGCGGTCAATAACGGTAACCTTGGAAAAATTCATCTGATTGACATTCCGGCGAATCTCCTCTGAATCCGTTGAGACAAATATGCGTTCAATGTCCGGGCACTGCTCTGCTGCAGTTAATGTCCACCAAATGAGCGGTCGTCCCGCGATCGGCTTAATATTCTTGAGAGGAATCGATTTGCTTCCTCCTCTTACAGGTATAAAAGCGACCGTTTTCAACGTTGCCTCCATTTGAGTTTCTCCCTTTGCTCTTTTTCCACTTCGAGCAAATCCTCAGACTTATAGTTAAGTGCCTTCTCAACGGCTTTCAGGTCTCGTACAAGCCTTCTTAAACCGTCAGGTTCAAGGGAAGCAGCATGATCCGTGCCTTTCCACGTTCTGTCCAATGTATAATGTCGTTCAATGGTCGTCGCGCCCAAAGTGTACGCTGCCACATCAACCGCAATCCCTAAATGATGTCCGGAAAAACCAATTTCTTTAACAAGATCCCCGTAATTCTCTTTAAGACGCGTGATTTCTAATAATGCAACATCTTCAAATGCAACTGGATAACCCGATGTGCAGCTGTATAATACGACGTCTTGAAGGCGGTTTTTGCGCCTCATGAATTCTATGATTTTCTCTTCTTCTTCCCTCGTTGTCATTCCTAACGAGATATGAAGCTCTCCCTCATAATTTTCACAGAGCCAATCCAACATTTTGAAGTGCAGATTCAATGCGGAAGGAATCTTAATATATTCCGGTTTCAGGCTCGCGATTTCTTTTGCAGATGTTAAATCCCAAACTGAACTGCTGTATGTAATTCCGAACTCCTCACACCATTCTTTCAGCTGTTTATGCTGATCTAGATTAAACTCCAGAGCCTCGCGATGTTCTCCATAAGTCCTGCCATATGAGTGTTGCGGATTGGGGTGAGGCGCATTATACTGTTCCGGCGTCAAATATTCTCGGTTATTTCTCTTCTGAAATTTCACGCCATCCACTTTGCAAAAGATTGCCGCTATTTTGATTAACTCATAAGCAATTTCTATTTCTCCCTTATGATTGCATCCGATCTCAGCGATAATTCTTGGTCTCATCATTATTCAGTCTCCATGCACAATATTTTTTGAGCTTTCTTACTTCATCGTGTCATCCCTTAAGTTCAAGTTTGTTGGTCAATGTCTCCAAATTGAACTCTAACACCTCTGTGACACGTAAAAAGCTATCCAAAATCACATTTGAATATTTTACAATCTGGTTGATTTTTGTCCTAAGATCTTTTTCTAATTGTATCTCTGTCCAATACCTTGAAACATAATTGTACTCAAAATAAAGAAAAAACTTATATATATGGTTTTGTAATTCGTGATTAATAAATCGATCCCATAAAACGTCAAATTGCATTAACCAATCCTTTGTGGTTCTTTCTTGCTGAATATACGCGGCACTGCCCAAGTGCTTTTTCACTCGTTCAGCTGTCTTTTTTAATTCCTCAACATTCTTTTTTAGTTTCACGATTCGTTTTTCAAGCATACGTCTATTATTTTCCGAGTACGGAACCAGCCTCTCTATTAATAATCGATGAAACCAGCCTTCTTCATAGCTGACATGCTGATTTTCATAATAAAGATCTTCTAAAGTTTTTATTTTCGTATGATTAATCTTTGCTCCGATCTTTGATGCGTTATACGCTTCTTTGTAATCCAGTATTTGGAATATCGCTTCAATATCTGTTTTCAACACATGCATTTGTTTACTTGTCTTATTCAATCCGCCGGATACATTTTCTACATACATATCCGCCTTGCTGACTTTTCCTTCTAACTCTTCATTGTCTCTATGGTTTACACCTCGAGCATAATAACGTTCCTCGGGGTAGGAATAATCTTGACCGATCATCACAATCTCACTGCATCCCATATAAATTGCAGCTTGAATAGCTGTGCCGGATACGGTTGATGAAACAATAAATTCGGGCGGAGCTATATCCGGCCCAAGTCCTTTCAGCCAATACTTAGACAACTCATCATTGGAGAATATTGCATGAACCATTAGTTCCCATTCTTTATCCGATATTGCTGCATATATATTCGGAATAAACAAGAAAGGAATGCTGTAATCCGAAATCTTGTTGAATATCTCCAGATTGTTTGGTTTAGGGTCCATGGACACAACTAGATCCGGCTTGATGCCATTGTACAGCAATCCTTGAATGCTTGAACCAGCTGCTATAATCAACACTTTATTTTTTAATTTGCGCAGCCACTCGATCTCCATATCAAGAGAAGGACCTGAACCGACGACAACTGCCGGTATCCCTCTGAGACTATCCTTCATAGGCGCAAAAGAATAGCTGTTCATCACCTTCTCCATATTTAGGATGATGTTTTCGGCCCAATTTAACTGCAAAGCTGCCATCGTGCGCAAATTTTCCTGATAACTTAACGAAAATCTTGAGATCGTTTCTTGCAATCGTTTTATTGGTTCCGCATGTATTCTCCTATAAGCCGGCAAAATGATCGTCGTTATTGAACCTTTGATCGTATCATATATAGCTTTAACAAAATTAAGCAGAGTATGATCGTCTTGGCCTAAGGCGAATACATTCACCTGTTTATGTTTTAGAATGTCGCGCAAATCTACGCATTCAATCGCTGCCATGAGAATATTGGCATCAGGTTCATAGATGTAAATTTTTTTATTGGGATATTTGTGTATAAAAGCACGTAAATGATATCCAAGACCTAAACCAAAAAATAGAATATGATGTGCATTCTTGACCTCATCCTCAATCGATTGAAGCCATCTCTCAATCTCTACTTCCACATCATACTTGCTGTACATGAAGTGAAAACGACCTTGCTCATCTGCTAGTTGCAATACAATCTGATCGCCCCGGTTTCGAGCAATTCGAACAATCTCAGGATCATATTGTTTATTGCGAATATTTTCATAGATATTAGGATATGATTTTCTGAGAAACATCAAATTATCTGCTGTGTGATTCTTCATCATTGTACCCTCGTCTTCATGAATGCTAATATCTTCGAGATCGTGCTTCCTAATTCATATTTGAGGATATCTCCTATCTCTACTGTATCATAATCCTCGATAGCCTCATTGATATCCGCCACATGTGCTTCGACGGAATTAATGAATAACGTAACCTCTTCTGCAAATGCTGTATCCGAAACTTGTGTTTTGCGGTGTTCAGCAATCATCTGCAATAACTGAACAGCGTTATTCAACCCTTCCGCCAGTTGACTTAATAAATTCCAAGCCTCTTGATCTATTTGCCCATAGAATAGATCGGATAATGTTTCAGTCGACTGATGGACTCTTTGCAGATAATCGATGGTCTCATCATAGATGCTTGCCATCATCTCATCGGGGCTAACGGATTCGATCCCGATGGTCTGAATCCGGTCATGATGTTCCTTAATATAAGCATCAAACGTCCCTGTTACATCGATCCCATCAATGGTGATAGTCTTAACCACTTGGCCCTGTTGAATAAGATGATGAACAATCATATTTAATTCTCGTATCGTTAACTGAGCATCATCAAAACTCAGATGTTTAATCGTTTTGCCGTTATGCAGGATATTCACTTAGTATCAGTCCTTTAGATATAATGCACCATCACTACTATTATCGGCATATTATACAATCGATTGAATAGAAAAACTCCCCGATCAAGTTGATTGGGGAGTTTAGGATGGCAGCCATTAGCCAAGCAGACGGAGTACGTTTTGCGGTACTGCATTGGCTTGAGCCAGCATTGCTGTACCAGCTTGCACCAAGATCTGGTTGCGAGTGAATTCCGTCATTTCTTGAGCCATATCTGCGTTGCGAATACGTGACTCGGATGCAGACAGGTTTTCTACGCTAACACCCAGGTTATTAATGACATGCTCTAAGCGGTTTTGAACAGCACCGAAAGCAGAACGGTGGGAAGAAACCGTATTGATTGCGCTTTGGATTGCTGTCATAGCGGCAGCCGCTCCAGCCTCAGTTGTAACATTCAGTCCATCGATACCCAATTCTGCAGTAGTAATATCCACAGTGTTTGCAGAAATTGTGTTACCTGCCTCAAAACCTACTTGGAAATTAATTGTGCCAGCCGAATTTAGCAGATTAATTTCATTGAATGTCGTATTTTCAGCAATCTTATCAATCTGCTCAACTAGTTGTTCAATTTCATCTTGAATCATTTGACGGCTAGCAGGATCATAAGTACCGTTCTTCGCTTGAGTAGCCAGCGTGTTCATACGTTGCAGCATCGCATGAACTTCTGTCAGCGCACCTTCTGCAGTTTGCAGCAAGGAGATCCCGTCTTGAGCGTTACGCATAGCTTGCTTGTAGCCGTTGATTTGGAAACGCAGCTTCTCGGAGATCGCAAGACCTGCAGCATCGTCAGCAGCACGGTTGATGCGGTATCCGGAAGACAGCTTTTCCATTGTTTTGCCCATCTGAGTGTTGTTGAAACCAAGGTTGCGATGAGCATTGATAGCAGCTACGTTCGTGTTGATGTACATCGACATCTTGATCATCCTCCATGATATATAGTAATATCGGCCACGTCCTTGCGGCCTAATTATTATATCGGCAGATCATTTTTTATTTTTAATAGCTTAATCAAAAATTCTTAGATGAATTTACCTGAGAAAATCTGAAGATTATTTCTTCTCATCAAAAAATATCGCTGCATAATCTTCATAACCGCTGGTTTGATAGGCCTTGGCAGCTTGTTTGCGTTCTTGGGATGTTCGCAGCGTTGTCCCTGTCTGGTGCATGATTTGTTTCACTAGAAAAATCGCACGTTCCACATTGTCATGGGCTTGTTTTGCCTTAGGTGCTGTACTCGCAACGGCTTCCCGAAGTTCTTGTTCTGTCATGAACCCTCGACAACGCTCGATTTCATCCTGTATAGAGCTTTGCAAAGATGACCACTCATTGGACATGTTTTGGAATATTTCGAGGAAATTCTCATCCTCGTAGTGTTGCTCTACCCATGCCACCTGCCGCGCACTCAGTTGATGCAGTCTCTCGAACAGATCAGTCAACTCTGTCGCTCTTTCAGCTTTAGATTTGTTGTGCAATGCTGACATCCTTCCCGATCTCCTGCCATGCTTGCCGCAAGTTGTCAATGATCCCTTCAACTTCTCTTAACAGCTTCGTATCCTTATGAATATTGGCTTGCACAAGTTGGTTCGAGCAATAGAAATAAATTTCTCTCAGATTAGCAGCGATATCTCCGCCCTGTTCGAAATTTAGGCATGCCATAAGTTCCAATACGATCTCTTGAGCTTTTAGAATGAATTTGTTGGCTTCCTCAGACTTCTGTTCATCGATGACTCGAATCGCCCTCTGAATATTCGTCACAGCAGCATTGTACAGCAGGCTAATCAATTTATGGGGCGAGGCAGTTTCATACATATTTTTCTGGTAAACTTGATAACCTGATCGGTTAGGAATATTCATGTCAACGACCCCTTAGTTTAATAAATTCCCATCGATGCGATCTGACTTGCTAACCATACTTGTTGGTTTTGTAACTGGATCAAAGCCGATTCCATCGCGGTGAATTGACGTTTTAATTGCTGCTCTTTCAATTCGAGGCGCGTCTCCATAGCTTCCATCTGTTGGTTAATCAGTGATATTTCCGATGTATAGCCTTCGATCTTCATCGCCAAGATTCCCTTACCATAGGATGTCCATTCCATCAATGAATTCTTGAATTGAACGGCTATACCGTTTTGGTCGGGATGATCTTTGTCTTGGTAGGTAAAAAGTCTGATCACTTCATCGGGATTGGCAGCGAAGGCTGATTTGAATTTCTCCTTATCGAAGGAGATCGTACCTGTCATTGATGAAGCATCTACCTTACCTTTATCAACTTCCAGCCCGATTTGGAACAGGAAGCTTAGCGCATCGGGATCATTGCCCACTTGTCTATTGATGAGATTGTTCAGATGGCTTTCAAGCGTACGCAGCGTGGAATCCCCTTGCAGACTCTTCTCTTTGCCCAGATTGGATTTGACCGTGCTGATCACATCGTTGTAAGCTTTGACGAAAGCTTCAACCTTCTCCACGATCTTATCCACATCACGCTGAACATGAATCGTCGTTTCACCGGCTTTCATCAAGGTTAAGCTGAGTCCTGGGATCACTTCACTAATTTCATTGGAGGAAGATTTAATTTCTACACCGTTTACCTTGAAAATCGCATCTTCAGCTTTAACACTGTCTTCAAATTCTAACTGGTTATTCTCATCATCAATCGAGATGCTGTTCGCCGTCCCCGTTTTATTGGATGTGATCACCAGCCGCTTAATTCCTTGGCTGTCATCTGTTGTGATCAAGGAAGCCGTAACGTCAAGTTCCGATGCATTGATCTTCTGTCTTAATTGATCCAGAGCCTGTTCAACCGTAAGTCCGTTGTCAGGATCAGGATCAATGGTAAAAATATCACTTTCATCTCCAACAGCGATTGTAATCTTTAAGGTTTCATTTAATTCTTCGCCTAAATTGGAGAATTTTTTGGATACCAAACTGTGTCTCGTCGCGAGACTCTCGACATTGATCACATAGGAACCCTCAGGCACTCCCTCTGACGCTGTCGCCTTCACGACGCTCTCATCTGACACTGTTGTGCTCCGCAGATCAAAGTTAAAACTCATCGATAACTCTTCTGCTGCTGTTCTGAGAGCACTTAGTTTTGTGTTAATGTTACGAAAGATCGATTGTTGTGAGCTCAGCGTGTTCTGTCTTTGTTCTAACTTCTGATAAGGAATTCGTTCGATTTGCATGAGCTGCGATATGATCGTAGCTGTATCTAAACCGGATGCCAACCCAGTTAAACTAAAGGACATCATACTCGCCTCCACATTCCATCAAAATAACTGAACCTCTATAGACGGATCACTTAAACAGCGAAAGGGAACGAACTACAATCTTTCATCGATATAGAGGCCGATGATCTCTTTCATTCTAGCGGAGAGATCAATCAGAAATTCCGGCGGCAAACTGACAATCACTTCATCAGTCGCAGCATTGATCACTTCCACATACGAAGTCTCTGTTTCTTCATCATATTTGAATCTTAAGTACTTGCCGATATAGGCAAATTCTTTGTTGTATTTTGCGATTTCCTCGAATAATTTCATCTTCTCTTCTTCTTTTTTCTGAGGATCAAACCGGTCCTCCCCTTCAGCTGTAAAAGAGAAGATTCTCTTATTCTTAGGCTCCGTTGTTTTTTGAATTTGCTCGCTTAATTTGCTCACAGGAATATCAATTATCATGCTTGGTCCTCTAATAGGAGAGCTCCCGCTTAAAGTTACATTCATCATCAACACTCCTTCATTCTTCTTTGTCGATAACTTTATGCAAGAGTTGGAGAAGTTGAGCTTGATCCAGCTTTTGAGTGCCGGCCTTTAGATTCTCCTGAAGGATGCTTTCCACCAATTCTTTGCGAAGGATCTGGATGTGTTGTGGTGCTGTAAAACCAAGCTTGACCGTTTCTCCCTCGATGCTGACAACTTGAACCTCGATGTGATCATCTATAACCACTGATTCACCGAGTTTGCGCTTTAATATGAGCATATTTAGGGCCCCTCCTTGATGACAAGCGGGTGTCGGAGAGGATATGATGCATCATCAATGATAAATTGCGCACCCTTACGATTGATTCTGTTGAAAATCAGAGGGGCTTTCAGATTGACATATAATTGATCATCGATCACATTCACAATGACGAACGTGATTACATCTTCCGGATTCTGAATATCAAGCAGCGAGATGATGCTTTGGTTAATGTGAAAACCGTAATTCTCAGCTGCATAATTGCCGGGAAGCAAGATAAAACTCAATTGTCCGCTGGCAGCATGCAACACATAGAACGGGCCGTCTTCTACCTGAATCAGAGCATAGTCATGTTGTTCTTCAAAGCCGATGATGCCTTTGGGAAAGTGATAGATTTGCGACTCATCGACTTTAAACGTTCCATAATATTCGCTCTCAATCCTAAGAACTGATGTCGGCTGATTCATGGTGAGTCGGCTCCTTTCAATTTCAATACATTGGTTTCCACCTCAATCTCAGGAGGATAGATGCGGACATCGATCTGTACGCCGAACTTGGGGGCAGCATCCAACTGGATGTCTGCCCGTCTATAAGCCTGATATCTTTCGAAAGCAAGCTTTCCGAAGATATTCCCCGGTTCCTTATGGATATCACGAGCACGCTTACCGGCTTGCACTCTTGCTGCGATTCCCTCTGCCAACTTCTGCTGTGCCCTAGCTTGGAGTTCCTTGATCTGTGCGTCAGGACCCAAATAACCGATCTCCTCCCGTACGCTGTCCCAATCCGCTTCCATATCAGGATTACGCTTATGAATCTCAATCTCAGCAGGAGTATAGGAAGCATCAACTTCCACCTTCTCTTGCTGCTGCTCTCGGGAAGTCATCAATCGACTGTAGGGCATAGGTTGGTTGCTGACTGAAAAAATCAACTAAGAACACCGCCTCAGCGAGCCTTGGTCTATCATCATCTTAGGAAATCTACCAACGATACCTGCATGATCCGTGCGCCTATAGCCAGTGATGCTTGCAGGACGTTTTCCTTCTGTACAAGCTCGATCAAGGCCTCCGCCATATCAACATCCCCCGTCTCGGATCGCAGTTCCTTCAGGGAGACGATCTGGTCTTCGATCCGGCTGATAACCAATTCAAAGCGATTCGTCCTTGCCCCGATCTCCGCCCAGTTATTATTGATGCGGTCCGAACAGAGATCGATCTTCGCAAGATCATTCAGCAATTGGTCCGGTTGATTGTTGTTTAGATGGGTGATGATATCATCGAATACTTGGAAGACATTGTCCGCTGCTCCAGCCGCACCGAATACTTGCTCACCCGTTAGGCTTACCGGTACGGAGACACTCGGACCAACGTTCAGATAGATCACACCCGGATCAGTCTGATCCAGATGAGGCTGTGTCTTCGAATAAGGCGGCTGGTCCGTCTTCTGCCCATTGAACAAGTATCTGCCGGCGAAGGTGCTGTTGCCGATCATGATCAGCTGTTCTTTCAATTGCGCAATTTCCAAAGCGATCTGCTTACGCCCATCTTCCGGCATCGTACCATTCGCTGCTTGCTGGACGAGGACTCTGGCCCGTTTGAGCACATCGCTCGACTGCTGCATCAGCTCATCCATCGTTTTGAGGTAGCCCAGACCAGTCTTTGCATTTTCCAAGAATTCATTCGTCCTGTTTAACTCACTGTTGTATCTCATCAAATATCCGATGCCGACAGGGTCATCGCCCGGTCTGTGGATACGTTGTCCCGTCGCCAGTTTGTTCTGCCAATCTATGATGCCGCTGTTGTTGTTCCGTATATTACGCAGCAGCTGAGTATTCTGCATCATGCTCGTTACGCGCATCGTACGATCATCTCACTTTCTTATCTTCCTACGATTCCCATCTGATTGATGATGCGATCCAGCATCTCATCGACGGTGGTCATATTCCGTGCAGCAGCATTGTAAGCATGTTGGAATCGAATCATATCCGCTAATTCCTCATCGAGGGATACGCCGCTTACTTGCTGACGCATCATATCCGCCGAGTCTGTCAGGTCCTGCGAATTCTTCACATTCTGTGTGGCATTGTTAGAACGAGTCCCGAGATCGCCGATGAATGCACGGAAGTAGTCATCGATCGTCCCCGAGGATAGATTCGTCATGTCCGCTGGGAAAGTAAAGACGTAATCTCTTACTCCCGTCAAAGCGAACGAGATATCTCCATTGCCGCGGATGGTAGTGCGAGTACCATCTGGTTGCGTCTCATATTTGCCCGAGGCAGCGATCTTGTTGGTATCATTCTTAACCTCTGGATTGAGGCGAATGTTTCCGATTGTAAATTCCGTACTTCCGTCCTCTGTCACGAAGAATGGAATGTCCGTTTGTCCGTCCAATGTATAGCCCAATTGATGCAGCCCGTTGAATCCCTGAACAACAAACTCAACCGGAGTAACGATGGTGGAATTGGCCGGAATCGGCTGGCCTGCTGGGATCACCGTACCATCCGCCAGGGTGACTTCGTTAAGGGCGGTCATCTCTCTCGAGGTCACATAACCATTCTCAAGAGTCACGCGGATGTCGCCGGTAACCAGCGTGTTCACCATAGCATTCAACTGCTGGCGGACCCGCTCCACTTCGGCCATTGACTGAACATATCCTGCCAGTTTACCGGAGGCCGCCTGTTCTGCTATGGACTCATCAACTAAGGCAGCGTTGTTCCCTTCCACAACCGTCATGCCTGCGATCGCAATCGTATAAGAGCCGTCAGGCATCTCTGTTACGTTGACATCCACCAATTCGGATAAGCTGTCCACCAACAAGTCGCGCTGATCCCGCAGATCGTTGGCATTCTTGCCCGGACCTTCGATGCGTTTGATCAAAGCGTTAAGATCAGCGATCTTCTCCAGCAAGGAATTGACTTGTACCGTAACAGCCTGGATATTGCTCTCCAGATCAGACGTAATATCATTTAATCCCTTGTCGATCGAATTCAGCGTATCCGTCAGATTCACCGCTGCTCCGATCAGATCGATCCGCGCGCTGAGCAGGGAAGGATCGCGGTTCAGAACCTCCAGCGAGTTCCAGAATTTATCCATCACCGCTCTCAGACCGTTGTCCGACGGCTCATTGAGCAGGTTTTCGATCGATTGGAAGGTCTTCTGTTGCACCTGCCACATCGCCAGTGCTTGATTCTCGCGGCGGAATTGCAGATCGAGGAAGCTGTCGCGAATCCTCGTTATGCTGTTATATTCCACACCGGTTCCGATCTGTCCAGGCATCGTGCTGTTGCGAAAAGCCGGTGCTTCATAAGGAATCGAAGCCGTCAGATTCACCCGTTGCCGGGAATAGCCCTTCGTCGCTGCGTTAGCGATGTTATGACCAACGGTTTGCAGCGCAACCTGCTGCGTGAGCAGAGCGCGTCTGCTCGTCTCTAAACCGTGAAATGTTGAAGTCATCATGACACCTCCAATGGTATACAAGCTCTGTGGCAAAATAACTGCTATATCAGTAAGTCCTGCGATTATGCGAGATTATGTGAACAGCGATCATGACAGCCGCCGTTCCAGGGACGCTCGTATGGTCAGTTAAATATGTCCATCGCGGCTGTTGCTGCGATATCAGGTGCGAAAATCGATCCCGCTCTGCCGCTTGATGCCCGTTGATGCCGCCTTAGGGTTCTCATATACATACTCGGACTCGGCAGGTCTTCCTACCAGCGAATCCCGCAGATCATGGATCAGCACCATGCTTTGCTGCAGGAGGGCTTGGTTTCTCTCATTAAGATCATGAAGCTGCTTAGCTAATTGCTGAAGCTGCTGTTGGATCATGCGCAGTTGGTTCGCTTGCTCTTCATTCTCCAATATTAATTGAAGATCCGACAGAGAAGCCTCCTCATCGACCTTCTGTCCCACAGTTTCCTGCAGTTTGACCGCTGCTTGCTTCCTCAACTTCTCGCATTGTGAGAATTCAGCCAGCCATTCATTCTCCCGTGCAGCGAGTTCCCTCAGTTCATGATCTTGACTGCGGACTAGGAGCTGGCGCTTCTCCTCTGCTGTCTGAATCAGGCCGCGGTAGATCTGGGTGTATCGCTCCAGCACTTCAATGAGTTGTACATAAGCTGTCCGGCTGCTTTCTCGCTGAGTCACCAATTGTATAATCCCACCTATCTGTAAGGATCAAGCCTTGGATTCGAAACGATTGCCCATGCTGCCGGCAGATGCATACTTCGCGCTTGCCGGATTGCTGTAAGTCACCTCTTGCCCGCCGCTGCCTTGATAGAGTTCAACCAAAACATCGATATGCTGCAATGAACGATCGATGAGCTGCCGGTTGTGTTGGTTGGTTTGTTTGATCGCTTGGATCAATGCAATCAGCCGTTCAGCAGCCTGTTGAAAGTCATCTCGTCCTTCATCTTTGGCAAGCAATTCAGCGATATGATCAACGGTCACACTGTCCGATGGCAAGCCCTTCTCTCTCATATAATCCGAAGCGGTCTGCTGCCAAACCTTCTGGATCTTCGAGATCTGCTCTAAGATGCGCAGTTCTTCATGATAACATTTCGTTAACTCTTCGCGATCATGTTGGATGATCACGCGGCGTTTATGCTCTGCCGCTTCGAGCAGCTGCTCATGAGCAGAGATCAGTTCATTCATCCGTTGCAATAGATTCTTAGCTGCCATTGCTTGCACCACTTTCCGCTGTAGTTTTCCACTGTTCCCAGCATGATGGACAATCCGTCCGCCATCCTCCTATTCGCTTGCTGAATCTCTTGCTGTAATCCGCCGTGATCCCATATCCATCTAGAAGCCGTTGGGATTACTTCTTCCAGCCCATGAGGAAAGGAAGCATCTTCTCAGCGATCTTGCTCGCTTCAACATGGTATGTGCCTTTGGAGACGGATTCTTTGAGCTTGGCGACCTTCGCAGCCCTCTCCGGATCCGTTGTCGCCTCCAGCATCTTCAACGCCTCATCCGAAAACTGCACATTGTCCCGAATCTTCTCCTGCTTGCCAATCTGATCGGGCTGGGATTGGATCATCTGCTTGCGATATGGATTGATCATACCCGCTCTGTTCAGGTCATTGATCTTCATTCGTTCTTCACCTCATATACCTAACCGTGCCAATAACACCGTTTTTACTTATTAATATTATCGGTTACGGAACCAGCAATGTTTATATTCCATACGATTAATGTCTCCAGCAAGCTGGAAGTTATCGCTGTTCTCACATGATTTCTCCGTGATATTTGCCGCAAGGCGGGTTTTGTGTGGTTACAAAAAACAAAAACTTGGAAGCCTTTGCCTCCAAGTTCAATCTTTAAGTGGTCTTATAGAATCCGTCTTCTCTTTGTCCTGGTCCTTCTTGATCCAGTAACCGGTTCCAGGTTTATGCTCTTCACGTTGTGCCTCGTTCTTCGATTCTCGCTGATTCATCGCCTCGGTAACTCTCTGAACTTGCTTGGTCAGACGAGTACGGCACTCCCAGCAGAGATGTCCTTCGCGGATCAGGATGCCGCAGGATTCACACGGATACCCCATGTTCGGATTGTCCATGAGTGAGATCCGTCCTTCGCGGATGAACTTCGTAATCTGCCGCACAGATACCCCCGTCGCATCGCTGACTTCATAGATCGTCGCACCGCGATTCTCCCGGAGGTATTCAGCGCACAGCTCATATTCCTTCTCGATCTCCTTCAAACAGTTCCGGCAAACATCCGAGACCCCTTTAGCAAAAATCTTCCCGCAGCGTGGACAGTTGGCGATATTCAAAGCCATAGCTACGCACCCCACCAATCTATGTAGTCTTCATGCCCCGTGGCATACGACATTCCCAAACAAGTCTGGAAAAATCCATCTATGATTATACTAATATTACATCAATTCACGGAAAAAGTATATGTCCCCTGTCGCCTCTTGTCGTACCAAAGTCACATTTACCTCGCCCAAGTGATGCTGTAGATCGGCATCCCGGTCGTTTCACGCAGCACTTTCGCACATTCATGCAAGGTGCTGCCCGTCGTATAGACATCGTCAACGATGACGATCGCGTCATAGGGGCATTTGCTTGATCCCGTACAGATCTGCTCAGCTGCTGGCGCTGCAACGAACGCTCCTCTCAAATCCTGCAATCGCTCCCTTCGAGATTTGTGACTCTGACGGTTCGTATGACGGATCCTCTGCAGCAAAGGTGCGTAGTCCAGCTTGTACCTGGCAGCCAGATGTTCAGCTAACCGTTCCGCCTGATTAAACCCTCGCTCCTGCAAACGACGGTCACTCAGCGGCACAGCGGTTAGCAACGGGTAAAAAGAACCTCGCCTTTCATCAGTTGACTTCCGCATGATCTCATTGGTTGTCTTCAGCTTCATCAGCAACTGCTCATAGGCATATTCCAACATCACCGATATCAGAAACTGCAGCCGTTCATGCCCCCGATACTTGTATGCGGCGAGCCAATCCTTCATCGTGCTGTCATAGCGAACAGCAGCACGGTTGAGCAGAAGGGCCGGCGAGCGGCGCCGTGCGCAGTCCGGACAATCCATCGCCCTGCCGCATCCTTCACAGCGAATCTCGCGAATCCACGGTATGGAGGTTAGGCAGCGGCGGCATAGATGGCGCTGCAAAGCTTGGATCCAAGGGATCAGATCTAATCCCGCCGCACCCGCCAAGCCCTCCGCCCCCTTACTTTCTCCAGTGTTTGTCCAGCCCCCGCTGCGGGCCGTGCGGTTGATCCAACGGCTGCAAAGCTGGCACTGCTCTTGGCTGCCCAGCATCAGGGATGCGGCGGCAGGTGTGAGCCGCCGCAGGTATGGGAGGAACCGATCAAACATCGGCATTCGCCTCCCTCCGGGCTGCTGGTTCGATCAGCAGCCCTCGTCGGCGCGCGAGGGCATTCATCGCGCGGATCTGACGGACGGCCCGCGTCAGCCCGTCCGTCCGCGAGCGGGCGACGTAGTATACGCGCCCGCATGGATCATCGGCCGAGCGCCCTGCGCGTCCGGCCATCTGCACCAGCGCCGCTTCATCGAAGAGAGCCGCATCCGCATCCATGATGTACACATCGCTGCGGGGAATCGTCACCCCGCGTTCGAGGATCGTCGTCGTGACGAGGATGCGGATCTCGCCGCTGCGGAAGCGGCGCACTCGGCTCGCGCGGTCTCGGTCGCGCGAGGAAGTTCCGTCGACGGCGTCTGCGTCGACGGCATGGGCACACGCCCTGCGAAGCAGGCGTGTGAGCGGCTCGACGTGTTCGATGCGCGGCACGAACACGAAGATCTGCGCGCCGCGCTGCAGCGACTCGTCGAGCGCGGCGCGCAGGGCGCTTGGCAGGCGTCCGCTGCCGAGCGCAGCAGACAGGCCGCGATACCGCAGGATTCGCGGCACGGGAAGGGGGTGCCGGTGGTAGCGGACCGGCACCATCGCATGAGGCAGGCGGCGCTGCCTCATGGCGATCTGCTGCTCACGCGGCGGCGTGGCCGTGAGCAGCACCATCTTGCCGCGCGCTTTGCATGCGCGGCCTGCGGCGAAGGCGAGCATCGGATTGCCATGATACGGATACGCATCGAGTTCATCCAATATGACAAGATCGAAGCAGCGCTCGATCCGCAGCAGTTGATGCGTCGTAGCCACCGTAATCTCCCCGATCTCCCACCGATGCTCGCTTCCGCCATAGAGCGCGATCACTTCGCTCTCAGGAAAGGCCTTCGCCAAGCGCGGCGCCAGCTCCAATACCACGTCCCGCCGCGGCGCCGTCAGCAGTACCCGACCGCCCCTTCGCACCACATACTCGACTAACGGAAACACCATCTCCGTTTTCCCCGCTCCAGTTACCGCCCAGATCAAATACTGCTCCCCTGCCCGCTTCGCCGGCTCCATCACGAATCGAAGCGCGTCTCTCGAAGCTGCCTCCTGCGCAGTGCTTAGTTTCCACTTCTTCATCATCTCCTTCATCATCTCCTTCATCATCTCCTTCATCATCTCCTCCATCCTCTGTTCATCCAACCGTTTCCTGGAACGACTCCGCTCATGACATTCATCTTTAGCGATCACACCTGCATCCCCTGAACTGCCGCAGGTTCCGCATTTACTAATCCCGAAGTGATCGATTACCTTATCCACCTCAGCATCCCGTACTGCTTGCTCCCGTACAGCTGTCCCCTGTGCTCCTGCGACATGATCAAACGCCTCCTTCCCGCATCCGATGACGAATACCGAACATTCCCGCACCCGACCCATCTGCAGACACGCTTCGCAGTACACACACTCCCGACCGCATATTGCACAAGGCGTTCTATGATGCTTGTCCGATCCGCTGTTGCATCTGCCGCACCGCATATTGCGCCGATCGCTCTGCCTCTTGGACCATCGCCGCCCTGTATTCCCGATCATGCGGTCCAGCCAACCCGTCATCTTCCTCATCCGTCCCATCCATTGGTTCGCCCAACGCTCCTCCTGCATCCCTGCCTCCAGCCGAACGAATCCCCGCAGAACAAGAAGCTGTACGAAACCGTTAAGCCGATCATCCGTCTCCCCGCTGAGCAATCCGATCTCGATTCCCAACCGCCGAACTTCGTCGAGCAGCAGCCTTCGTCCTTGCAGTTTCTCGGCCAGTTCCAGCAGCTTCGGGTTGAACTTGTGCTCGTCCAGCATGTCATCCATCATGGAATTCATCTTGGAATCCATCATGCGGTTCACCATGCAGTCCGCAATATAAGCCTTGCGGTATGCCTCACAATCTTCCTCATACTTGCTGACCCGCCCCGCCGACCAATCTTCCCTGGTTACCGATATCCAGGGCATCCTTCCATCACGGCTTGTCCAGTCTCGTCCAACAACATGAGTCGCTTGATCATCTTGATCATCCTGATCATCCTGATTATCCTGACCAACTCGATCGACCCGATCAATCCCTTGTGCCCATCGAGAAGCACTTCCTTCTCTCCCAGACTTCCCATGCCATAGCTTCTCCCAATGCCTCTCCCATCGGCGATACTCTTGATGACCCTCCTGCCGATTCTTTCGATGTGTCTCTTGATGATTCTCACGTCGGCGCTTCTCACGCTGATCCACCCGCCCCGCCCTTACCGCCTGCCACTTCACAGCGTCTCTCAACAGTACTGGTTGGGTACATACATTCAGTAGTACCGTTTCGTCTCCATCCCCGCTGCGCTCTCCAAACCAATACGCATAATCAACCGCTGTGTCCAGACTGATCCGCCTCTCAACCTTGCCTTGCCAAACCGCCTCATAGATGGTCACTAACAGTTTACCCGCCCCCCATGTACGAAGCTTTAATCCATATGTACGAAGCTTTAAATCCATAACCACCCTTCAGATCGCACAAGCCAAACCGGCACTCTCAGCCCCCTTCATTGGACATATTCCTATCACACCATATGTTCGATTCACACTGATCACGGCCGCAGCCATACATTGGGCAGTCCATCAGAACAGAGCCGTGCAGCATAGCCATGATCCTTATTAGTAGAATCATGGCTATTACCGTGCCTTCCTCAGCATCCGAACAGAGGGATCTTCGCACGATCTTCCGGCCGATTCATATGGATCACTGTAATCTCTTCGCAACGTTCTCTTACATCCGCGCGCGCTTCCGAATGCACTTCCGAACGTGCTGCTCTTGCCACCCTTGCCTTGCTTGCCCGCTGATACTCCCGAACGAACCTGCCTGTTTCCACCCAATTCCGCGTTCGTATGACTTGCAGGTTTCCGCTCCGATCCAAACGCCTGATGATCGACAACGTCTGATCCTTCGATCCTTCATCGATCACGGATATTCGATAATCCTTGCCGCACAGCCGCGCATGCCAGGTAATCGCTCTTACGGCAAGTTCTGCGAAGGGCTCATTATTTCTCGTCACCAGCACATAATGATGAGCCGCTCTCCGCTGCCGCTGCTTACGGCGATAAACCGCATGTACCATAACCGCACTGAGTAGGTAGCAAGCGATTATGATCAGCACACCCTCCATCATGAATGTCTACCTCCCTCAGGTTATAGCACCATTATATGCCCGCGGTTTGTCATCAGTTCCCAGCCTATCGCTAGTTTGACGAAAGAGGTTCTCCCGGCCGCTCGTAACGTCCTATAAGCAGGTCAGCCCCCGCCAGTTCACACTTGTCTTCCAGATTTTATAGGATATTTAGGATAAAAGCCTTCGGACATACTCGCTTCAAGCGATTTTTATCCCAAAATTAGGCCAAACCCTTCTGCATCCACGGACAACAACCAAGTTTTGTGCGACTTTTCGGATAAAATCCTCAAATCACACCTGCTTCAAGCTGTTTTTGTCCTAAAAATCGTACAAAAATGTCCTTGCGCCGCATTTCCGCGACCCCCATACGTTCTGGATCCCCATACGTTCTGGATCCTCATACGTTCTGCCGCACATAATAAAAGCCGCCCATCTACGTGATTCCGTAGACAAGCGGCATGTTCTTCATGACCGATATACGGGTATTCATTGGATCATCTCGTTCATCAAACGTCGGTTGGTGTTCAGCAGCTCTGATCCTCTTGGCTGGACCCGTATAGAAGATATTCCCTATGGGCTGAGCAGAGCATGCACCCTAGATACAAGTATTTTGCCCAAACTGTGATAAGGAGATGCTTACATGCTGCAGATCTGGAAGTACAATATTGTGGTATAGTTACTCTAGTATTGTGATTCTGCATTATAGTTCTGGTATTACAATTCTGGTATTACAATTCTGGTATTACAATTCTGGTATTATGACTCTTGTATCGTGATTCAGGTATTGTCAATTCAGTATGATATTTGATCCATCATAAGATATGCTGAATGATGACAACGCTGCTGGTAAGTTGAGTTATGGGTTGCTGGCGAGTCGCAGGGCAGCTATTGCTTCGGTATAAGCATTTTGCAAATGATGAATTCACATAAACACATCATTAAATCGAGATCCAGCCATTCTTGATCGAATTCACCACAGCATGTGTGCGGTCTTTGACCTTCATCTTCTTCAAGATGCTGCTGACATGGTTCTTGACCGTCTTCTCGCTGATGATCAATCGCTCGCCGATCGCCCGGTTGTTCAGCCCTTCCGCAAGCAGGCGCAGCACTTCCGCTTCGCGGCGCGTCAGCGGGTTGTCCTCGGACGGAATGATCTGCGCACCTCTGGCTTCTGCACGCTCCTGCATCATGCTCGGGTCATCCAGATACGTCATGCGGCGCAGATGGTTGATCAGCTTGCCGGTGACCCGCGGATGGATATACGCATGTCCATCTAACACAGCACGCACGGCATGGATTAAAGTATCGGCTTCCATATCCTTTAGAAGATATCCCGAAGCGCCCTTGCGCAAGGTCTCAAAGACATAGGATTCATCATCATGGATCGACAGGATGACGATCTTGATATCCGGCATGTATTGGGTCAGCTTCTCCGTGGCTATGACGCCGTTCTGGATCGGCATGTTGATGTCCATCAGCACGATATCCGGCTTATACGTATTGCACAGTTCCAAGACCTGCACACCGTCAGCCGCTTCCGCGACGACTTCGATGTCTTCCTCCATGTTCAGTATGCGTTTCAGTCCTTCGCGAAACAATTGGTGATCATCCGCCAGGATGACACGTGCTTTTTTGGTCCGGTCTTTCAGACCCGTCTGCAGCCCCATCTCCACACTCATCATGATTCTCCTTTCGTTCATTGATAGGAATATTCAGATTAATCTCTGTGCCCTGTCCAGGAGCACTGTTCATCTCGAAACGACCTTCCAGCATCTCGACTCGTTCACGCATTCCGATGATCCCGAAGTGATCGCCCTTCGCCATTTTCTCCTTCAGTTCCTCCATGTCGAAGCCGATCCCGTCATCCACGATCTGAATCGTCATCTGTTCATCGCTGATCACCATCGTCATATCGATGCGGCTCGCTAGGGCATGCTTCTGCACATTCGTGAAAGCTTCCTGTACGAAGCGATAGACGGCGATCTCCAGACCGGGCTGCATCCTCACTTCCTTGCCGTAAACATCAAACTTCGTCTGGATCTTCGTCCGTTCTTCGAAATCTTGTACGAACTTACGCAGGGTCGGCACTAAGCCCAGATCGTCCAGCGCCATCGGTCTCAGGTTGAAGATAATGCGGCGCACTTCTTCCAATCCGCTGCGAACTTGGCTCTTCAGATTGCGGAACTCTGCTCTTACATGGTCATATTGCTGTTTGTCCAGCATGCGTTCCGTATATTCGGTGCGGAGTACGAGATTAGCCATCGACTGAGCTACACCGTCGTGGATTTCCCGGGAAATCCGCTTCCGCTCCTCCTCCTGCGCCATGATGATCCGCAGGCCGAGCAGCTGCCGGTTCTTCGCAGTCTCGAGCATATACGTCACGGCCGATAGATCGCCGGATAGATACTCCGACACGACATTCATCTGCGAGGCAACGACTTCAGCCCGTTCGATGGTCTGCTCGAGATTCCGGATGCGAATCTGCAGCTCATCCCGCCGCGAACGAAGTCGGGCTTCCTTCTCTCTCTGTATCGTAAGATCTAGTTGTATTCTCGTAGCTGATTCATAAGCTTTGCGGATATCGTCTTCATGATAGCGTTTGAAATCCCGGCTTACCTCAGATAATCGGTTTCGCGCGCGTTTGAACTCGAGTTCTAAGCGGTCGACGGATTCGATCGTCACCTTGATCTCTTCCATCGTGATTGCGAGCTCCTTACGCATCGCATCTAGCTCTATGCGGGCGCCCTCACTGATCTCGAAGATCTGGTAGCGGCTTTGCTCCATGACTTCTATCGCGTTCTTGATGATGCGATCGATATCCTGAACATTAACACCCACGGCTAACCTCCTTATAGATATCGGAAGAAGCGCATCTGTGATTCATATCCTCCGGTTCTGTCCAGCACAGAGCACCGTTTCCCCTGTCTGTCCATCACACGCTGCAGAGCCGGCTGAACGATGCTGAGACCATCTCAGCGCCATCCTGCAACATCCATCCTGCAACATCCACCCTTGCCCTGCCGCTCCCTGTCCTCACCCTGTCCCATCTGCCGGCTGACCATCTGCGGCAGCTTCCGATTCCCGTCATCGGCAGATGAACGCCCGCTGAATCAGTTGCCCAATCGTCCTTCTGCCATATGCCAGATGATACAGCTTCCATAGGATGCTTCCCATCCTGCTCCTGACAGCGAACTCGTATGGGAATGCCGGAACAGCTGTGATCAAACGGGTATCTTGCTGTTGAGAACTTGCTGCGCTGAAACAGACGGATGTGCTGCGGACGGACCTGGCACCATGGCACCGACGGCTCCATGAGATGAGGCCGCGACAGATTCGTCAGCCAACTGGATCAGCTGGACTGGCATAGGCCGGAGTAAACCGGCAGGGCTGCTGCTCGCAGAACATGTCCGGCGCAGCCGCTGCCGCTGCTGATCTTCAAGATGTCTGCTTCATCCGATTCTTTCCTATCTGACGACCAGGCATCCGGACCTGCTTCTTCGGATGCGCGCCGATCGCCTCAGAAGGAAGCTCACTCATAGGTCTTATTGTCATTTTACCCCAGAGCAGGGGGAGACGCTAGCTTTTTGAACAGATAAAATGTGTATTTTGACCTAGTTACCTGGTTGCCTGGTTGCTAGTTGCGTCCGATTAAGGTTATAGATTGCGTATCATTATCCCAATAGACATCCCAACCGAGATATTCCGACAGCACCCGCACAGGAACCAGCGTCCGGTTGTTCAGCGCTGTCGGCGCGATCGGTGCGGTGACTTTGCGGCCATTGAAGTTCATCTCCTGTTCACCGATCCACATCTCGATATATTGTCCGCCTCTCACCAGCGTTACCTTGTTCGTCTGCGGATCATAGGAGACGTCGCCGTCCAGTGCCTCGACGATGAAGCGAATCGGCACCATCGTATACCGGTCGATGATCACCGGCGGCTGATCAAGGGTGCGCTCTTCGCCGTCCACCAGCATCTTCGTGTTGTTCACTTGCAGCTCGATCCGCTTGTTCTCCGGATCAGCCGGCATCTGAACCGCTTGGAAGACGATATTGTCAATCGCAAGCTCACCGCGCACGACCTCAGGATCCACCATCGCCATCAGCTCCTCCAGCGAGATCATAGAGAGGTCGATATTCGGCAGAGGATTCTCCGGCGATTCTTGGACCAGACGCTGCAGCGTCAGCGGATATGGGATCTTGCGGCTGCTGAGATCGATCTCCACTGTGCGCCAGCCCGTCCAGTCTATAGTACCTATAGGTATCGTATGCAGGGTGCCTTTTGTGTCCGTAGCCTCTAACCAAAGTCTGCTGGACTTGCCGTCGCCGTAGACATCGAGTACGAGTTCTTGCGGATTCCCTTGCACTTCGACACCGGCACCGCGGTTGAACTCGATCGCAATCTTCGGCGGTTTGCTGCCATAGATCTGCCCGATCTGGCTGAAATCATAGCGCCACTTCAGCACATTCGAATCCGCTGCTTCTCCGGCGACTTCGTTCGTCACTTCATAACTTACGATCGCCAGCGGGTCGATCAGGTCCACAGAGATCGGCGGCATGGTCGTATCGAAGTCCGCCCACATCTCGCGCGCCAGAGTAGGCAGAAGGATCGCGGTGCTCAGCCCGTCGTAGGTTGCGATGAGACGCGCTGTCGCATCTTCAGCGACTTCTTCCACAGTCAGGACGCCATCGCTCACCGAGCCGCGGAAGCCCTCGATCTTCCACTCGATCGCATCCGCCGGAACTTCACGCGAGCGGCCGTCCTTCAGCTTGGACTTCACGGTCAGTTCGAGCATGCTGCCATTGCGAATCGCTGCATCCGGCACTTCGATGACCAAGCGATCGATATCCGTGCGGTCGACGATCACCACATCGGTCTTCGCTTCAGCTGCTCCCTTCTTGACGGTGATCGTGGCCTTGCCTTTCTGGCTCGGGATGAAGCGGCCCTGCTCGAATCGCCCGTATCCTTCCGTCACCGAGAATTCATATTCAGGGGATGTCAAATCGATCTTCGTTACCGGGTTGTAGTACTCATCATAGCCTCTGACCGGCAGCTCTGCGCGCTCACCGACGAACAGGAATGGCATCTGATCCATGATCAGACCGATGATCTGACCTTGCGGCGCCGTCGTATACACGCCGATGCCGTTCACTACTTGGCGCATCGACCCTTGAGAAGGTGTATTCACCAAGGATGCTGTTGTATCGCCAAGCTCCCGCGCCACCATCGTAGTCGAACCGCCGCCGTCGAGATTGATGCCGCGCCATACGCCAACTTGGATCATCGCCTCTTGCAGTTCCTTCAGCGTCATGCCGCGGCTGGTCGAGGACCTGTCAGCAGTCAGCAGGTACACATACCGGCCGTCCGCCGAATAGCCCACTGCTGTCCGGGCTGCTGGTGAATAGCCGGAGTTATTCTTGACATCCGTCGTGTAAGCCGTCGCCCGGCCCTGATCAACCAGCAGCGTCTGCCCGCCGATCAGCATCTTGAACTGGGTGGGATCTACCGGCGCTCCTGTATGACGGTCCCGCATCTGATAGAACGTAAGGATCGGCTCGCCGATGTTCACATGTTCCTGCAGGAATTCCGCACCCTTGCCTTCACCACGCAGCAGATAGCCGTTCTCTGGAATCTCCACATCCAGCATCTCATCGATGGACATCTGGGTGACGATCCCATCGACCACCAGAACCTCCGTCGGTGGATAATGGCTGCGCTCTGCCCGCGGATGCGGCCCCCAGACAGACGTATACATGAAGATGCTGTCCGTGTGGCTCTGGTTAAGATCCTCATCCCACATGAGCGGCTTGTTAATCCCTCTGAGTTCATAAGTTGCACCGCTTTCCGTCATGACGGTGCCGTCAAAGTCATATTCGCCGATCACGGGCTTGCGGTCCGTTGTCACGCCGAAGGAATACCATCCCTTCAGGAACAAAGGCGATACCGTTAACTCCTGATCCACGATCTGAGCGCCAAGCGGATTGCCCAATGCTGCATTCATATGGAAGAACGACGCGTTCACGCCTGCTACAGCATTGGTCTCGCGGGCCATCCCAAGGACGGTCTGCTTGCTGTTCACCTTGCCCCCCCCTGCCGCTCATTACATTCAATTGAACATAGGGGTTGTGCAAGTCGATGACCAGTACGCGGAGATCCGTGGACTGCGCTAGCTTAACGGCGGAAGGCGCCCACTTATAGGTGCGCAGTACTGCTCCGGACGTCACAATCTCCTCCTTGACGAGTTGGAGGTACGCCTCATTCGCCGCTTGCACGACTTGGCTGGCTTGTGCGGCATAAGCGCCGGGCATCGTCGGCACCGCGAGGAACAATGCCGATAGAGCCGTAGTGGTCGACAACACTATATTAGCAGCACGATTGGCATATTTATGGATTCTATTACGTCTCGTTGTCCTCTTCATGATGCAGTATACACCTCTCCCCAATTGAAGTTTCTCTTAAACTCTTCTATCCGAATGCATCTGCTGGCGACTCATGCAGCTCATGCGACTCCAGCATGGCTCTCGTGCGCATCCTCTTCCAATCCATGCGGTCCATCTTCATCCTCACTTTTTCTCACTTCCATGCATCAGCACATAGCCAGCCGTCTGCTGTCAACTTCATAGGCTGCGTTGCCTCATATCCATGTAAGAATAAGATGTACCGGCCTGCGATCACTCTCCTTGACATTTTGGGGGTTCAATCCTGTAATAGACAGGAGATTGCTTCCACTTCTCGTGATATACTAGAGTAGTGAGCGAGCTCACACCAATGTGTTCTGAGAGATTCTACTGACCGCATCTTGCAATAGATTGGAGGATCGCCCTATTGATATAGACTGTTTTTTTGGTAAAAAGTTACGAGATTTTGTGCTGGTAAATTTTTTTGTTCACTTTCAAGCTAACAGGGCCTTGAAACGCTGGTGCAGCATCTTTTCTCTGATAAATATTGCAAATTAGTGCTACCAACACGCCCATCCTTCGTATTATTGAGAAGGGTTTTCTTACAATAAAGGTCCTGTTCTCGCAGTTCTTCTTAATTAACGTAATCCAGAGAGTAAAGGAGAGGAATCAAAGCATGAAGTCCAAACATCCCGGCCGGAAGGCAGCGCTGGCTGCACTGCTGGCCCTCAGTCTCATCATCACAGCTTGTACGGAGAGTACGGCAAGCGATGATTTGGAAACCGCCGAAGCCGTCACACCGGTCAAAGTAGCGGTTGTCGAGCAAGGCACATTGACGATGCGCAATGAGATTATCGGCATCACCAAACCGAACAAATCCGTAGACGTCTACCCGAAGATGGCCGGCGAGCTCGCTGAACTCTATGTCAGCAGAGGCGATTACATCGAAGCCGGCGCGAAGCTTGGCGCGATCGATACAGAGAACTTGCGGGTACAGATCCAACAGGGCGAAGCGGCGCTGGCCCAAGCCCAAACCCAGCTCAAAAATGCCCAGCTCGGCTTAGAACAAGCGAAGAGCAATCATGAACGCAAGATCCTAACCGAGCCTAATGCAGAGACGGATGAAACCAACCATGGTGAAGATGCGAGTGCTGCTTCAGAGAACGGAGCAGCTGCGGAGGAGACGCAAACCGCGGATGTCTCCTCCCATGGCGAAGAATCGCTTGCAGAAGCAGAGGAGCTGCCAGCTGAATCGCAGCCACAGGCGGTGAACCGCGTAGATCTGGAGCTACAGAACATCAAGCTGCAGTTGGAGCAAGCGCGCACCAATCTGGAGCGCATGGAGAATCTGTATGCAGAAGGCCTCATCTCGCAGCAGCAATACGAGCAAGCCGTCAACGCTGTGCGTCAGACGGAGATCGCTTATCAGCAGGTGCTGCTGGCGATGCAGGATGAGAACTCCGCCTTCGCTGTGCAGCAAGCGGAGATCGGCGTAGAACTGGCTCAGATCCAGGTGAATCAGGCGCAGCTCAATCTCAATCAGGCACGCAAGCAATTAGCCGATGCGGCGATCACCGCGCCGATCAGCGGTCAAGTCGTCGCAGTGAACGCCGATCCGGGTGAGCTGGTGTCGATGCAGATGCCGCTGGTGACCATCATCTCGACGAATCCGATCATCGTCACCGCGGATGTCAATGTTCGTCAGCTGATGCTGCTGCAGGGACTGGAGGAAGTCGAAGTGGAGATCCCGGATCTCGGACGCACCTATACCGCCCGCGTGACCTATCTGTCGCCGATCGCGAACACCGGCGGCTTCTATACGATCGAAGCCGAGCTGGAGAATCCAGACGATGAGATCCGCGCAGGCATGGTCAGCAAGATCATCCTCGATCAATCCCTCGTCGAGAACAGCTTGATCGTACCGACGACGGCGATCATCGAGAGAAGCGATGGTGCCATCGTCTATGTTGTCCGTGATGAACGCGCCGTGCGCGTCAATGTCGAGATCCTTGAACAACAGACGGACAAGACCGCCGTAGCCGGCGAACTGTCCCCCGGCGATCAAGTGGTTACTACCGGTCAGATGACACTGAGCGATGATCAACGCGTCCGCATCATCGATGGGGAGGCGCAGAACCATTGAAGCTGGTAGATGTATCCGTTAGACGACCCATCGGACTGCTCATGATCGTCTTGGGCGTTATCGCCCTCGGGATGGTCAGCTTGCGCAACCTGGCGATCGATCTCTTCCCGAAGATCGAGCTGCCGATCGCCGTCGTCGCCACCTCTTACAGCGGGGCGGCACCGGAGGAAGTCGAGAAACTGGTCTCCCAGCCGCTCGAAGCAGCGCTGGCTTCCGTGAACGGCATCGATACGATCTCGTCCCAATCCCAATCCGGCGCCTCGATCGTGCTCCTGATGTTCCAGAACGGGACGAATCTCGATTATGCCCTGCTTGAGGTTCGGGAGCGGATCGATCAGGTGAAGCCTTTCCTGCCTGACGGTGCAGGCGATCCTTCGGTGCTGCGCTTCGACCTGAACCAACTGCCCGTTGTCCAGCTGGCACTAACGGGAGCAGCACCGGAACGCTTGCAGCAGATCGCGGAGAACACGATCATTCCTTATCTGGAGCGGCAGGACGGCGTCGCCTCCGTTAATACCATGGGCGGCAAGACGCGTGAGATCCTGGTCGAACTGGATATCGCGAAGATGGCCTCTTACGGCATCTCGACGGCCCACGTCGTGCAAGCATTAAATGCCGAGAACCTTTCTGGTTCCGCCGGCGTCATTACCAAAGGGGAACAGGACCTGCAGGTGCGTGTCGAGGGCGAATTCGAATCCCTGCAAGACATCGCTGACACGATCATTCACCTGCCGACGGGACGGCAGATCCAAGTGCGGGATGTGGCCGAGATCGTCGACACCTATAAGAAGCAATCTTCCATGACGCTGGTGAACGGCGAAGAGGCTCTCGTTCTGTCGATTATGAAAGAATCCGACGGCAACACCGTATCGGTAGCACGTGAGGTGCGCAAGGCCGTTGAAGACCTGCAATCGGAACTGCCGCAAGGCGTGAAGTTGAGCACCGTCATCGACACGGCAGTATACATCGAGCAATCTGTTGATTCTGTGTTGAACAATATGCTGTCAGGAGCCGTGCTCGCAGTCATCGTCCTGCTGCTCTTCCTGCGCAGCATCCGGACGACGGTGATCATCGGCGTGGCCATCCCGATCGCGATTATCGCTGCCTTTGCGATGATGTATTATTCCGGTCAGACCTTGAACGTCATCACCATGGGCGGTCTCGCGCTGGGGGTCGGGATGATGGTGGACAACTCGATCGTCATCCTCGAGAACATCTTCACCCACAGGCAGCGCGGCGCTTCCCTTAAGGAAGCTGCGGTGAAAGGGGGATCCGAACTGGCACCTGCGGTCATCGCCGCTACGCTGACCACGGTCGTCGTCTTCGTACCGATGACCTTCGTCCAAGGACTGGCAGCGGATATCTTCATGCCGCTCGGCATCACCGTATCCTTTACGCTGCTTGCTTCGCTTGCTGTGGCGCTCACCGTCGTCCCTTCGATGTCGGCCAAGCTGTTATCCGGACGCCGCTTCGATTATTCAGCGGAGCAGAAGCCCAGCAGGTATGTCCAATTCTTCAGCAAGTTCCTCGACATCTACCGCGGAATCCTGCGCTGGGTGCTGGGGCATCGCAAGACGACGGTCTTCGGAACGATCGCTCTATTAATCGGAAGCTTCTTCTTGATGCCATTTATCGGGGCCTCGTTCTTCCCGGATTCTGACCAAGGTCAGATCGACATCACGATCGAACTGCCCAGCGGCACCCATCTGGAGAGAACTTACGAAATTGCAGCACAAGTAGAAGAACTGCTGGACCCGTATGAAGACATCATCGATATATCGTACTTATCCGTAGGAAGTTCCGGCGGCATCGGCACAAGCGGCGGCAGCCACACCGCAAGTCTCACTGTCCTGCTTGTCGGCAAGGATGAGCGCGATGTATCGACGACGCAAGTGATGCAGGAACTGCACGAGAAGACGCGCGGCATCCCGGGTGCTGAGATCACCGTGCAGGAGACGATGATGAGCCTCGGCACCGGCAGCCCGATCCAGATCAGCGTGAACGGGCCTGAACAAGAAGTGCTGGCCGAGATCGCACAGCAAGTGGTCTGGGTGATCTCCGAGATCGAAGGGGTCCACAACCCGACGACTTCCTTGGCTGACAGCCATCCGGAGCTGAACATCTCCATCGACCGCGAGCTTGCGGCCCAGTACGGTCTGACCTATCAGCAGATCATGAGCCAGGTGCAGATGGCGGTCAATGGTCAGCTGGCCACGATCTACCGCGAAGGCGGTTATGAATACGATGTCCGCGTCATCCTCCCGGAGGATCAGCGCTCGACCATCGCCGATCTGACGACGATGCCGATCCAGACGCCGACCGGACAGCTGGTTCCGCTCTCGCTGGTCGCTGAGTTGGAGCAGATCCAGTCGCCGACGATGATCCAGCGGGAGAATCAGCAGCGGCAGATCAACATCACCAGCGATGTTGTCGGCCGCGACCTGGGCAGCGTCTTCGCCGACGTACAAGCGGCGATAGAGCGGATGAACTTCCCGGACGGCTATTCCTACAGCTTCGGCGGTCAATCCGTCGATATGCTGGAATCCTTCACGGATCTCGCTATCGCTCTGTTGTTCTCGATCTTCCTGATCTATGTCGTCATGGCGGTGCAGTTCGAATCGCTGCTGTTCCCGTTCATCATCATGTTCTCGCTGCCGCCGACCTTCATCGGCGTCGTGTTCGGACTGTTCGTCACGGGAACGGATCTCAGCCTGCCTGCTGCCATCGGACTCATCGTCCTCGCGGGGATCGTCGTCAACAACGCCATCGTCCTCGTCGATTACATCAATATCCTGCGCCGCAAGGGCATGGAGCGCTATGAAGCGATCCTCGAAGCAGGCCCAAGCCGTCTGCGTCCGATCTTCATGACGACGCTGACGACGGTGCTCGGTCTCGTACCGCTCGCCTTAGGTATAGGCGAAGGCGCAGAACTGCAAGCGCCGCTGGCGATCGTCGTCATCTTCGGACTGTTGTTCTCGACGATGATCACCTTGCTGCTTGTCCCGGTCGTCTATACGTATCTGGATGACTTGTCCAACTGGTGGAAACGCATCTTCCGCCGCAAAGGACGCGCAGCTGAAACCAGCGAGCTTGCCGTATAACTTTTGTTGCATCTTATGTACATCCGTTATGTACACCCGGCATGGACGCAGGTGATGGGCTGTGATAAGGAGTGCTGCAGGTCCTCACCTGCTTGCCGGTATCTGACACGATCTTTACGATGATACGTTTATCAACTATATAGGAAAGCGAGGTTTCACCCATGAGGCATAAGGTTTGGCTCATCATAGCCGCAGCGGTTCTGTGCATCCCTGTCGCAGCCAGTATGGCCGAGAGCTATCAGAGCTACACCTTCGATGAAGCCGTCGAGCAGGTGCAGAAGAACGATCTCTCGACCCAGACGAGATTCGTGCCGAAGCTGTCCGCCGATGTGCAGATGTATCAGAGCATGTTGCCGATGACGGAACTGGAAGCTTTATCTTCCATGCAGCAAGGCTATACGATTCGGAACAATGCATGGAATTCTGAGCTCTCCGCCTATCGCAAGGTGTACGACTATCTATTCGCCAAGCAGAGCTTGGAACTCACCGCCAGAAGCCTGGCCCAAGCTGAGAATGAGCTGAAGATCGTCGAGACCGAACGGGAGCACGGTGTCGCTTCTGATCTGGAGATCTTGCAAGCTAAGATGGCCGTTACCAACGCGAAGAAAAACCACGAAAGCGCCAAGATGGGCTATAACATCGCCGAACGCGCCATGCAGCAAGCCCTGCAGCTCGAACTCGGCAAAGATATAATCGAGATCGAATTGCCTTCCTTCTCCCTTCTGGAAGAAGAGAAGTATGATCCTTTATCAGTATCCACCTATGTGAAAGAGAAACATGAATCGCTTTCGATGCTGAAATTCCTGATCTCCGCATACAACAATATCTTGCAGAGCATCGATGATCTCACATACCCGTCAACCGGTGCCATGCCGACAGATCATCTGGAGCAGCAGCTTGCGGCGGTACAGAAACAGATTGAGGCGATTCAAGAATTGCAAAAACAAGGTCCATTAGATGAGCAAACTTTAGCACAATTGCAGCAATTGCAACAAACGGCCTTGCAGCTTCAAATGCAAATCCAGCAGATTCAGGCGGCCAATGCCCAGATGCCGCGCCCGGCTAATCTATCCAAAGCGAAGAGCGAGCTCAAGTTCTACTATGAATCGGAACTGCACAACACGAAGATCCAACTGCAGCAACAGGAGCAAGCCCTCGAACTGCTCAGCTACACCTACGCTGAACAGTTCAAATCCCTGGAGAAGCAGCTTGAACTGCAAGAACAGGCGATCGAGGATGCCAAAGAACTGTATGAGAAGAATCTCGTCCTGCTGGAGAACGGCATGATCCGTCCAGCTGATCTGGAAGCCATCCGCCTGAACGTGATCGCCGCGGAACACCAGAAGTTCCAACTTCAGAAGGATTATATGATCCTTCGAAAACAGTTCGAGCTGTTCCTAGAAGGCCATCTTAGCGGAATGTAAGCAATACAATAAAGGATCGAACATCCCGTTGGAATGTTCGATCCTTTTCTTATCTACCCCCGGATACGGTGCACATCGCCGCGCATACTGCAACACTGCGCAAATAGGAGAAATCAAACTTCCTCTATTTCGCGAAAATAGCCGTTTTCCCCGAAATAACGGAAGCCATATTTCCGCTATCTCATTCATTTCGTATAAAATCCGGTTGTTTTCCTCCTCATGAGCAAAATAAGGTAAGTTTGACTATCACTATTTCATCAAAAACACGGCTTTTTACAAAATAAGAGAAATTTCACTTACACTATTTCTTCACCAATACATTCTTCAACTAATTGCGTCTAGCACATTCACCGCTACATTCTTCAACTAATTGCGTCCAGTACATTCATCCACAACATTCATCCACAACATTCATTCACACCCACTATACTCATCCAACATACTCATCCCTGTATTCATCCACTATATTCGTCCCGTCCCCATTCCTGATCACCATCTCCAATCACCTCTCATCCCGCCTCATACATGCGCACCTGCCTCGTCAACCTCAGCCAACCTGAATCAACTACATAGATTCCAGATCAGCATCGGGATACGAGATCATGTAAGAGCGAATGCGCTTCTCTCCGCTGGCAGGAATAAGGTGTCCCTTGTCCACCAATCGATGAAGATAAGCAAGCGTCTGACGTACAGTGAGGCCGAGCCATTCAGCAGCTTCTTGAGGCGTGAACGCATCACCCCTGCTGCCTGCAAATTGAAGCAAGGAGAGTTCCTTCGGGGTTAACAGCGCCTGTTCCATGCCTTGTTTACCGTAGAAAGTCCCCATGATCTGCTGCAGCTGCCTCTGAACTTCCTTGGGCCGATCCTTCAGCTGATCTATGGTATAGCGGAACACCTTCCAGCCATCCAAGACCAACATGTTCTGTCTCTCCCGATCATCGTCAAATGCATATCGATCTAACTGGTGAGGATGATATCCATCGGCTTCGAAAGCGATTCTATGCGGCGGCCGCAAATAGACAAAATCAATCAAGCGATATCCCCTCTTCACATCCCGCACCATAAACTCCGGATATAGATGGTCGAAGCTGCCGATCGCCGGCCACCATGCATTCTTAGCAAACAATTTCTCCCCATATCCCAGCCCCTTCAACAACCTCTCCCTGCGCATACCTCGGGCTTCATCCAGATGTTTCTCCAGAAACTGTGCATAAGCTCGCTCAAAACTCATCATCCCCATCCCTCCCTTCAACGAAATCTAATAAACAAAAAAACACGCCGATCACCTCACATAAGGCATCAGCGTGTTCTTCACGACATCCAACCGGCAGAAGCGTCAGAACCGGTATACCATATCCTTCATATATGGTTCATGTGTATCAAACGGGTTTCTAACTCACGTCACACTTTTTCTTTCCTTATACGACTCGCAATCTTACACGAATCATACACCAATCTTACGCCAAAGCATCCCGCTTCAAAATCTCCGCCTTATCCGTACGTTCCCAAGGCAGGTCCAGATCCGTACGGCCGAAGTGTCCGTAAGCCGCTGTCTGTCTGTAGATCGGACGGCGCAGATCCAGCATCTTGATGATGCCGGCCGGGCGCAGATCGAAGTTCTTACGGACGATCTCTACCAGCTTGCTCTCGCTCACTTGGCCCGTACCGAAAGTATCGATGCTGATCGATACCGGTTGAGCCACACCGATCGCATAGGCAAGCTGAATCTCAACCTTGTCCGCAAGTCCCGCAGCGACGATATTCTTCGCCACATAACGCGCTGCATAGGCACCGGAACGGTCCACCTTCGTCGGATCCTTACCGGAGAAGGCACCGCCGCCGTGGCGAGCATAACCGCCGTAAGTATCGACGATGATCTTCCGGCCTGTAAGCCCCGCATCCCCCTGCGGTCCGCCGATGACGAAGCGCCCCGTAGGATTGATGAAATATCTCGTATCTTCATCCAAGAACTCCTCAGGGACAACGGGGCGGATCACATGCTCCCGCAGATCCCGATGGATCTGTTCTTGCGTTACATCTTCTTGGTGCTGGGTCGAGATCACGATCGTATCCACACGCACCGGCTTGTCCCCTTCATACTCGATCGTCACCTGTGTCTTGCCGTCCGGGCGCAGATAAGGCAGCGTGCCATCCTTCCGCACTTCAGCCAGTCTGCGTGCCAGACGATGAGCTAGGGCGATCGGCATCGGCATCATCTCATCGGTCTCGTTCGTTGCATAGCCGAACATGATGCCCTGGTCGCCGGCACCGATGGCATCTTCAATCGGTTCCTTACCTTCCCGCGCCTCCAGTGCCACGTCCACCCCTTGAGCGATATCCGGGGACTGCTCATTCAGAGATGTCAGAACGGCACATGTCTCAGCGTCAAAACCATACTTGGCACGGACATACCCGATATCCCGAAGAGTATTGCGCACGATGGCCGGGATGTCAACATAATCCGCCTTAGTGCTGACCTCTCCGATCACAAGTACCAAACCTGTCGTGACGGATACTTCACAAGCGACCCTTGCATAAGGATCCACTTCTAAGAAAGCATCCAGCACCGCATCAGAGATCTGATCGCAGATCTTATCCGGGTGCCCCTCTGTTACTGATTCCGATGTGAACAAACGACGTTCAGCCAATTCCTATCAACTCCTATGACCGAAGATCCCGGACATCCGCCAGGTCCATGAATATGATAATGCCTTTAAACGGGAAATACTCTCGTATCCACATTAATACGACGTATAAACTTCCCTATCATGAAAGAAAAATAACCTTTCCCCTTAGGAAAGGCTGTCTGTCAAAACCTTCAATTCAATATCATACTGGATATGTATAGGCGTGTCAATTGTCATTTCTCGCATGAAACCGCATGATCTTCTGCATATGAAGAGGCTGTCTGTGCGCCTCTAATCGCGTCATAGACAGCCCCCAAAGATAACACGCTAACCTATCATTCCAAGCTCAATCCAAGCAATGCCTGCTCCGCTTGTTTCACCAACCGCGCTGTGATCTGACCGCCGACGGCTCCTGCATCCCGCGAAGCGATATGTCCCCAGTAATCCTCCCTAACCGAGGTCACGGGGATGCTGCCAAGCTCCGTGGCAAACTCCACATCCGCATCGACGATCTGCTTCCCGACAGGCAAGCCTAGTTCAGCGGCGATTTCGTACTTCCACTGGTTAAGGATCTTCTCACAGCCGGGTACAACCTTGGCATTGCTGCCTCCAGACTGACCTCTTGCCACGCTGCGTCACCTCCTGACGGTGGTCTCTGCACGGATGAACCCGCATGTGTAGTATGACCGCCATGCCGTCAGGCAGACGCATAAGTTGTTGTTAATCTGGGGAATATTTATGATGCTGTGATGATCAAACCTGTCTTCACTCTGCCGTTTCGTTCTGGTCGCTGTTATCCATGGACGAGCTTGCAGCAATGGTACCGTCCGGGTTCATCACCGTATAACCGCCGGTTACCATGACGAACACCGTAGAGCTGTGGGTGCTCTTAATACCGCGGCCCTCACGCGGGAAGATGAGCATGTGGTTCAGCTCGATCGGCGTGCCGTCCATCAGATCCTTGCCGCCTGTGACATCCGGAATCCCGTTCGCATCGGTGCTGACCGCGATCGTCGTACCATTACGAACGATAAAAGTAGCACCCGGATCAGCATACATGGTCTGATTCGGCTGCAGCTCAACAACGGTCATACCGCCCGCCTTCGAGATCAAGGCGTCCAGCTGCTTCTGGAACTGGACGATCTTGTCGTCCATTTCCTTCTGCTTATCAGCCAACATCTTGTCCAATTGTTCCAGCTGTCCTTGCAGCTGCTTCTCCAGCTCCGTCTTGACTTGCCCTGCCACAGCCTGGTCAACATAGCTCTTCGTAATCAGCGGATCATTCACCGATCCCGGCCGATTCGGATCAACAAGCCCCGTATTGTTCGCACTGGATGTCCAGATCATCGACCCAGACACCACACCTACAGCAAATACCGCAATCAATAATACGGACTTCTTCAGCCACTTCAACTTCCGATCTCCTCCACTCATGCTATGCTAATTAGTTTATACTCTGCTAGAGTCCCTTTCGTTGCGGAACAATTTCTAGTAATCTAGAAGCTATTATATCATGCTTCTTTGACATACAGATGACGAATCTTACGTCAAAAGGAATAACCCGCCGTACAGCGGGTTATCGAAAATTGATCTCTGCATCTCTTAGGAACGGATGCTGGCGATCTTTCTCTGATAGAATAGGCGACACAACCGGCCATATGATCCCGATCTCCGGATCATCCCAGCGGATCCCTCGATCATGCGGATGAGAATAATATTGATCCACCTTATACAGCACCTCTGTGTTCGGTTCTAAGGTACAGAACCCATGAGCGAAACCGCGGGGGACAAGCAGCTGCCGTTTGTTGCCGGCTGACAGCTCGAAACCTTCCCATCGACCGTATGTCTTCGAATTCGGCCGCAAATCGATCACCACATCGAAGATCGAGCCTCTAATGACACGGACCAGCTTTGTCTGGGCATACGGCTCTAATTGATAATGCATCCCCCGCAGCGTACCCGTCTTTCTCGATAACGAATGATTGTCTTGGACAAACTGACAGGTGATCCCGTATTCCGCCAAAACCTTATCGTTGTAGGATTCCATGAAGAAGCCCCGATCATCCTCATACACCGTTGGTTCCAGCAGATAAACGCCGTCAAGGCTTGTACTTTGCACTTTCATTCATCGATCAGTCCTTCATATACAAGATCTGCCTTATGATATGCAGGACCAAACCTAATGTGCAATAACCTGTTGTTACTTGGTTACTTGGTTACTTGGTCATTTGGTCACACGAACATCCGACACATGCGTATCAAAATACTCCGTCCCAATCACTGTCATCTCCTTATCGAAGACAGCGATATTCAGCCCTCTCTTATTCCGCGAATACTCGATTCCGTCGATCTTGATGGAAGAGCGGTCACCGAATTCTTTGCCGGCTGAATAGATCTCAACACGGCGGGATCCGATCAACTTCTTGAATGCAGCATTCGCTTGTTCATGGGTTAAAGTGACGTCTCCGCTGTTGTTCATATACTCTTCGATAATCTTGCCTTCGTAGATTACTGCGATATACGAGCCGTGGTCCTCCACAAGTTCGATCGAGGAATTCATCCCCTTCAGGATCTCCAGCGCTTCCTCCGATATTCTGCGCGTCGCACTGCCCCTCACCGACAGGATCATCACCCGGTCATTGTACTGCTGCAAAACCTGCGGCAAGGTCAGAATATCGAACGTATCGACGAGTAACTGCTCCGTTTCCGTATCCCAGATTCCTTCATCCAGCACAGGATGGAATGGCTGCAGGATGGCCATTGCCTGCTCAGGAAAGCCCAGCTCTGCATAGGACTTGGCTGCAGCGATATGGGCTTCTCTCGTAATCGTAATCGTTCGCTTATCGGGGATATAGACATCCCTAAATTCCTCATACCATGCCAGATACTTCTCATAATCGTCAATCGCTGCTTGATAATATTGCTTGCTGAGCATTTCATCATCAGCATGGATCTGTCCCAATTGCTGTTTCAACGGAATCAAACCATTGTAAAATTGCACATTGAAACGTTCCATCGACAGCGCCTCGTCCATATACGCAACAGCGCGTTCCCAATCCCCTAAACGGAGATACATCTCCCCGGCAGAATACTTGACCTTAGCATTGTTCGGTTCCATGCGCACGACTTTATCCAATACTTCAACAACCTGTTGCTTAATCGCTTCATCACCAGTGTACATATAGAACTGAGTATAGATGCTTGCCAAACTGATCCCATAGTTGACGTTGTATGGATTGAGAGCATGTGCTGACTCGAATCTGTCCACAACCTGATCAACGGACATCGCCGAAGAAATCTTCGTCTGGGAAGAAGCTGCCATCACACGTATATTGAAGATAAATACGACCAGTACGAACAACGTCACCGCAGCTTTACCAGCTATAGGCCCAGCCTTCCCTAATTTGTTCATTAGCTGTGCTGCTCGCGTCCATCGCAATCCTTCCACTGGTACAGACATCGCCAACAACCATAAAGCGATGAACCAGAAGGTTCCGTAGGAGAAGTCAAAGTCAAGAAAAGCGTGAATAAATATAATAGCTAATCCAGAAATAGCTGCTGTTACAGCTATTTTCTCAGCATTAAATTCTTTCCCAGATCGCTCCCGGAACAGGATGACGGCGAAAAAGCCAAACACCAACAAAAACACCGCAAAGCCAAGGAATCCTATATTCAAGAGCATCTCCAAATACCCGTTATGGATCTCATTGCTTAGATAGGGTTCTGTCTGATACTGACCATAAAGAACCCGCCAACCTTCTCCTCCTGCCCCTAGAATCGGGTAATCGAGGCTGATCTCCCAAGCGTCATCATACATGCCCATGCGGCCAAGTGCACTGCCTGTTTCCAGATTGATGTTGCTTACCATCTGCTGCATCGATGCAGGCAGCACACGGTAGACAAGACCTTGATTGAAGAGATCGAGCACCAGAAGCACACCCACGACAAGGATGACAGCGGGAATAAGCCATCTGCCATGTCTGTCGAGCTGAGCATGTTTAAGGGAATCGCTCGTGTCTCGCTTCGACCAGAACAACTCCACAACGGCTGGTACAGCGGAGCTTGCGATTAACACGAGCAGGGCAAGCCATGCTTGTCCATCCGACATAACCATGGCTAGGATCGATAGTACACCAGAGAGCAGGGTATAGATGATGTACTTGAATTGTTCTTTCGTTCGCAGCAGGACAAGGCCGATGAACCATGCGATCGGAAGGGCGATTAATGCCCCTCTTGAGAAAGCCAAGAAGAAAGTGGTTCCGAACAACACAAGAGAAGCGCTGTACAGATACTTTCCTGCACCCGGCTCGGCACGTAAGCTCGTCCTAATGGTCATAATCAGCGAATACAACCAATAGGCACCCATCACTGCAGCGAAGGTGTTCGGGTATTGGAACGGTCCGCTCAATCGATCAGAGACGATAATATCCTTGTAAGGGATCCCGCCTAGATATCCGAAATAGGAGAAAATCGCTATAGCTATCCCCGTAACCAGGAAAATATATGGAAGACGTTTATTGATCTTCCGCTCTTTCCTCATCTCGACGATCATTACGAAGAAACAAGCATAAGCGATCCAGCGAAAGAGATTATCGAAGTTATGCGCCGGCGACTCTGCTGTAATGAATGCCAATACGAACATAAACGGCACGAGGAAGATCGTAAAGTAAGTCCCCGTCAATTTCTTTTTTGTAATTAATGATGCTGTCAACCAGACTAGAAAACATGCCATAACGACGAGTGCAACCAGATAAAAGTCGCTGTCAAAAAACAATCCCCGCAGATATGGAGTAAAGAGCATGATTGCTCCAAGTACGATCAATAGAAAATAATTCATCCTTCCGTTTGCCGCCTTCCTTTTTTAGTGTGAGATATGATTGTGTTTCGATAGATATTGATCGGATTCTTGGATGATCTTAGGGAATATCCGATGAGCTTTCTCTTGCCGCTTAACACCCTTGGCTTGTACGCCGCGAAGAACAACGATCAATGTTTGAAACAACAATTTTATATCCAACAACAAGGTATAGTTTCTTATATACATCAAGTCATACCGCAGCTTCTCTTCTGCTGTCGTGCTATATTTGGCTTTTACTTGTGCTAACCCTGTAATACCCGGCTTAACAGCTATGCGGTATAGATAATCAGGATGCTCTTTCTGATATTGCTTCATGAAATGAGGTCTCTCCGGTCTAGGACCAACCAGGCTCATATCGCCTTTCAGAACATTGAACAGCTGCGGCAATTCATCAAGTCTCAGAGGACGAATGAGCCTGCCAATCCGAGTAATCCGCGGATCCTTATCCGCAGCCAATACTGGACCAGTATGTTGCTCGGCGTTGTGTACCATAGTCCTGAATTTATAGATCATATAAGGTTTGCCATTCTTGCCGATCCGCACTTGAGAATAGATTGGACTGCCCTTAGAAGTTAGAGGTATCAAAATAAGTAGCAAGAGCATAATAGGGCTTGTGATGATCAGGATGATAACGGATATGACGATATCCAGCAAACGCTTGATGAATAATTCACCTGAACTTAAGCTGGGAGGCATCACCGAGAAGACCAGCATATCATCGATCTGCTGCGCCTCGGCACCCATTAGGAAAAGTTCATAAAGTTCAGGAACTAACAGCACTTCTTTCATATACTGGGAAGAGTAACTCATGATCTCGGCTTTTTGTTCGCCAGTGAGTTCCGGAGTGATCAGTACGACATCGATATGTGGGATATGTTCTGCGATCAGTTCTTTCTTATCCGCAGTAACCACCGCTCTGATCTCGAACCAACCCTTAACATGCTCGAATACTTTCTCCGACATTCTCTTTCCATGTTCCATAGTACTGGCGACGATTAATACCCGTTTCTTCCCGTTCAGCTTCAGTTGTACATACCAAATGAACGAACGAATAAGCACCATCATGATGGTGACGATGAACGATCCGAGCAGGATGACACTTCTAGGCAATGCGAAACCACGGATCCAGAAGCTTACCGCCACCATGACGATTAGCAACAATCCGATGCTAAGAAGAATGGAATATAAGAAGTTATCATAACTTCTCCGATTACTATTCGCATATAGATCGAAGAAATTGAAAATAATTAGCGCAGCCAACCCCAACCATGGCGCCAACAGCACAAAAGCATCCCAGTTACGCTCAGGAATATCCTGACCGAATATGATTAAGAATGCTAACACATAACCGCCATAGAGAATGATTAAATCTGTTACGGCAAGAAGTAAGGCAACAAACCTTCTCTTCATTCGGTTCCCCATACTATATCTCCTAAAATTTCGATATTAACTGTACTTATAATACCATATGATTGTTTAAACGTGTTACAAAGGAATTTGTTGTCTGGAAAGAGGAATCCGAATCCTCCCAATCAAACCAGCGATGTAGTTTTTAGCCCATTGTAGATGTGCATTAGAAGGAATGGCCTGCGGCCAGCCTGTCATTGCTATGGCAGCAAAGCATATATCGGACTCATCACGTACGAAAAATGGAAAAGGGGGACACATTAATTTTGGAAGATACGGTTTTAAAGAAAAGGACTATGCTGGGTCAATTAGTCGATTACTTGAAATTGTGTAAGATAGAATGCTGACCTTAGTTCTCGATTAGAAAAGCTAAGGGAAACCATTACGAGAATCTATTTTGATGAGCAATCTATTAATCACAAGCTCATGGAATTTTATAAGCTGGCATTTGATGCGCCAAAAAATATGGCTCGTTTGCATTTGATCTCATTAGACATCTGAAATAACAAAAATCAAAGACTATGAGAGCCTTTATAAAAGCAAGAATAGAACCTCGCAGATTATGGAATTTAAGATATAAAAGATTGGACCCCGTATTGTGAGTGTAAAATGTTTGTGGGCAGTAAAAAGGAATAATCCTGAATTTCGAAAGTACCTTCTCATCAATTAACTAAAAAAGGGCTCCAATCCTTGGTATAATGAGGTTTACCGAAAACAACACCATCCAAGGAAAGGAGCACCTTCAAGGTGAAGTGTACCACATCCATCGCCAAGTGTGTGTCAAGCAATTGTGGGCAGCCTTCTAAGTTTGGTGAAAACTCATGTTTCGGACCCAATCTTGGCAGCGCTTTTATTCCCTTCTTCCTCGCTTTATTGGTG